>JAOZVT010000515.1 GCA_025869455.1 Prosthecobacter sp. | reverse complement strand
GAAACTCCGTTGTGAGTCAAGTCGCGGAAAACACATGCGTTATGACGCCTTGACCGCTCCACCTGTTGGTTGGCCGCCTCGCTGCGGGCTCGGTGCCTGCCTTTCGGTCCCTGGCTGTGGCCGGGGGATGGGAATTCATTTTGTTGTGGCGGTCCCAACGAAGCCGTGGGGATACTGGTCCGGATAGACGTGGGGGCCATCATCCCTCCCTGTCCGAACCGTCGGGCAATCATCTCGAGCCGATATTTGCCCAAAATTCACCCGTTCAGCCCGGAGGGAGTCGGTGAGGGGACGTTACCGGCCTCGCCGGTGTCCGCTCGATTAAGACAGAACCAAAAAGCTGGTTTTCCGGTGTTTATCGCGCCTGAAATATATCAGTTTAGATCGAGGGTGGCGGATATGTCACACTGCGAAACGCCTTGCCGTTCTGAGCGGAAACTGGTTGGACGAGTGTTTAATTTCGAACACCTTTAAGGCATACTTGCGACATTAAGACCCCCGGTCATTGGACTCCGAAACAATGGTTGATGTGAAAACGCGTAGAGAAAACAACAGCATACTTTCTCGAACCGAGCTTGCTATCATTGACAGGGTTCTTCCGCATATTCCCAGCGTTATTACTCCGGATCATCTTACTTATCTGGGATTAGCGGGAGCTTGTTTAGCGGCCGCCGGTTTTGCCGGGTGTCTGATTTCCTCGGCGTTCCTGCCCATCGCCATCTTGGGGCTGTTTCTCAATTGGGTGGGTGATTCATTTGACGGCGGCTTGGCCCGATACCGCGCAAATGAGCGCCCGAAATACGGGTTCATGATCGATCATTCCGTCGATCTTCTCTCGACCACTTTGATTCTTATCGGTTTGGGCACTTCGCCCTACCTCCCATTCAATTCGGCCTGTTTTACCTTGATTATCTATCTGCTGTTTTGTGGATTTGTTTACATTAAGGTTGCAACCGAAGGCGTCCACACGCTTGCTTTTGGTGGTTTTAGCGCAACGGAATTCAGGATTCTGGTGGGGGTTTGGGCTCTGTTGATCCATGTTCTTCATCTGCAGGGCGTTGTTAATGCTACGTTCGTGGAATGGCATGCTATTCAG
>JAOZVT010000514.1 GCA_025869455.1 Prosthecobacter sp. | reverse complement strand
CGTAAAAGTAATCGCCACCCTTGTCGAAACGATGTCGTGTCGCGGACGTGAGGGCATTTTTCAAAAAAGACACATCAATGCTGGTGATCTGTTGCACCCTGGCGGCCTCGGCCAGCTGCTCCAGCATGTTCAGCAAACGTCGTGCATCCCCATCAGCGAGACTCACAAGCCCGGACAAGGCGTCGTCATCAAAAGACAGATGAGGGAAGGCCTGCAGGCGAGCCCGTTCTATCAACTCACGCAGCTCCTCGTCTGTCAGCGCGTGCAACACATACACTTCAGCACGTGACAACAGGGCCGAGTTGACTTCAAAAGACGGGTTTTCGGTGGTTGCACCAATAAAGGTCAGCAAGCCTGATTCGGTAAAGGGCAGCAAGGCATCCTGTTGTGCCTTGTTAAAACGGTGAATCTCATCGATGAAAAGCAAGGTTTGTCGTTGCAGCCGTGCATTGACTTCGGCCAGCTCTACCGCTGCACGAATATCCTTTACCCCGGCCAAAACGGCCGACAGGGCAATCCATTCACAATCGAATGCGTTGGCGCTCAGACGTGCGAGGGTTGTTTTACCAACACCTGGCGGTCCCCAGAAGATCATGGAGTGTGGCTTGCCTGATTCAAACACCAGGCGCAAGGGTTTGCCCTCTCCAAGAAGCTGCGTTTGACCAATGACTTCCTCCCAGGTGGCCGGGCGCATGCGCTCGGCGAGAGGGATGTAAGTGTCAGTCATTATTATTGATCTACGACATCCACCCCTTTGGGTGGCTTGAACTGAAACAATCCTGGAGCCAGCTCGGGATTGGTTTTTACCTGGGTCAAGGTAACCGTGGTATGTTGACCCAGTTGATCAAAAAACTCGATCTTGCCCAGAGCGGAGTCCTTAAAACTCAGAATCACACGCTGATAGTTTTCTTTGGGTGATTTGGCGCGCAGATCGAAAACTGTACCGGCTGTGACTTCGGTGACCGTAAAATCACGACTCACCGTATTATCATAGCCACTCAGAAATAATCCCGGCGTACCGCCCAGGCCTTTTTCCTGTTTTTTTACGGTGACTTGTTCCAGCTCTACGTCATACACCCACAGTTTTTTGCTGTCAGC
>JAOZVT010000513.1 GCA_025869455.1 Prosthecobacter sp. | reverse complement strand
CTGACTTGGGGCCAGCCGGAACCTGTATTTCAGAGCGATGCGGTCAATCTCTGCGAGCCCGGATTCATTCGTTCACCCGATGGAAAAGAAATCGCGGTGTTGCTGCGTGAAAACGCTCGCGTCAAAAACTCGCACATCATCTTCAGTCGCGATGAGGGGCGCACCTGGACCGCTCCGCGAGAACTCCCCGACTCTCTGAACGGGGATCGGCACACGGGCAAATACACCGCAGATGGACGTCTCTTCATCTCTTTCCGTAGCGTCGCTCCGAAAGGCAAAACCACCCCCTTTCAGGGAGATTGGGTCGCTTGGGTGGGACGTTATGAAGACCTTGCTCAAGGGAAGCCCGGTCAATATCACGTTCGTCTCATGGACAACACCAAAGGAGCTGACTGTGCCTACCCAGGCGTCCAAGTCCTCCCAGACGACAGCATCGTTACCACCACATACGGCCACTGGACCCAGGGTGAGATGCCTTACATCATGAGCGTGCGTTTAAAGCTCAGTGAATTGGACGCCATGAAGAAGTGAGGCGGGCAATCCGCCTGTAACGATACAGACATTTCGCTAAACAAAAAGTGCGCCAAGCTCCCAGCTTAGCGCACTATTTGTTAAACGGTCTTGAGGGGCTTAGTGACCACCCTTCAGCAAGGTGAAGCCCACGATCACCAGGATTGGCAGTAGCACTGGGATGGAGAACTGCCACATGTAGCGCAGGAAGTCAGGGGTCTTCACCTTGGCTTTGTCAGCGATGGCTTTGACCATGAAGTTCGGGCCATTGCCGATGTAGCTACCAGCACCAAAGAACACCGCGCCCAAGGAAATCGCGATGAGCAGATGCGGGTGGGAACCCGCAAATTGCAGCACGTCGGCTGGGGAATCCACAGACAAATGTTCTGCACCCATGGAGGCAGCGAGGAAGCTCAAATAGGTCGGAGCATTGTCCAAGAACGCGGAGAGCGCTCCCGTGGAGAAGTAATAACCAATCGGAGTGGAAATTTTCACCGCTTCACCACTCTGCAAGATTTGCAGCGCAGGGATCATGGTGAGGAAGATACCAATGAACAGGAAGCCCACTTCCTTCACGGGACCAAAGTTAAAATCATTGGCTTCGTGCAGCTCAGGCTTCGTGGTAAAGTAGGAGGCCACAGCCGCCGCAATCATCACCATAGCAGGCACACTGAGCACCCCACCGATAACGGTTTCCTGAATGTTCTTGGGCAAAAACACCGCACCGAGCACCACACCCAGGAAGGCCAGATTCACCAATCCGCGAATGAAGAAATGCTCCTCAGCCGTTTCCTTTTCACGCACCGACTTGGGCGCCTTGCGGAAGTTCAGATTGTCCACCACAAAGAAAGTGGCCAAAAGCATAGCACAAGCCATGGCCCAGCCATTCCAGCAATGCTCAAGCACCCAAGTGAACGGCACACCACGCAGGAAACCTAGGAACAGCGGCGGGTCACCAATCGGGGTCAAACAACCTCCCACATTGCTGATAATGAAGATGAAAAACACGACATGAAATCCCGTGATGCGATACTTGTTCATCTTGATCCACGGCCGGATCATCAGCATCGAAGCGCCCGTGGTTCCGATGAAGTTGGCCAGAACCGCACCGATGGCCAAAAAGATCGTGTTTCGCAGGGGGGTCGCCTCGCCTTTGACCCGAATGTTGATGCCTCCCGAAATCACAAACAAGGAACCGACCAGGGCCATGAAGCTCACGTATTCATGGGCGGCATGCATCAAAGGATGCCATTCATGCTGCACGGCCAGGTAATAGGTTGCCGTGACCAAACCCAGTCCAATAGCCACCTTCGGGTAATGATGCTCCCAGAAATGCGCAGCAAACAGCGGCATCAGCGCGATGCACAGCAGCAGCATGACAAAAGGGGCGACAGTCCAGTAGGGAGGTAGAGATGACGCGTGAGCGTGAGCTTCGGCAGCGGCGGCGAGGATGGGGAGCATTGGCGGGAGATATGGAGTAGAAGAAACACTTTTTGCAAGCGATCAATGTGTCACGATTGCAGGTTGGGGACGGGCGTTAATGATGCACAGACTGTGCCATCCCCAAAGAATCAGAATGACAAACTGCCTTTGGGATGCCCCAATACGCGCACATGAATGTTTCCGCGAGCGCCGTACCCCTTGTCGCTACCGATGTCCACCGCACCTACACCCTGGGTGGTCATCAGCTGCCCGTGCTTCAGGGCGTGAATTTGGAAGTAGCCGCTGGTGAAAAGGTCTTCCTTTGTGGCCAATCCGGGGCAGGGAAGACCACCCTGCTTTACGTGCTGGGTGGATTGGAAAAACCCACCCAGGGAGATGTTCTGGTACACGGGAAATCTCTCTACCACGGAGCCTCCAAAGCCCGCGCGAAGATGCGCAACCAAACCATGGGCTTCGTCTTCCAGCATTACTTCCTCCTGCCCGAACTCACTGCTTTGGAAAACGTTCTGCTGCCAGCCATGATCGGCGGCAAAAATGCTGAAAAACGCGCCCGCGAACTCCTTGATCGCGTCGGGCTGACCCCTCGTGTCGATCACTTGCCTACCGAGCTTTCCGGGGGCGAGCAGCAGCGCGTCGCCATTGCCCGTGCCCTGATCAATGACCCCGGCATCCTCTATGCCGATGAGCCTACGGGCAACCTGGATGCCAGCACTGGCACCGGCGTCATGGACATGCTCATCAGCGTAGTGGACGAATCAAAAAAGACCCTCGTCGTCGTTACCCATGACCAAAACATGGCCAAACGGGGGGACCGCCGCCTCATTCTTAAACAGGGTCAGTTAGAGGCCAGCTAAGATCATGAGCCGTCCACGCCGGATCCTTCGCTCTCTGCTCAGGCTTGTCCTGGCCGTTGTCCTTTTTCTCGTCTTGGTTGCCGCTTGGGGGTGGTGGTACCTGCATCCCCAGTTCACAGAGACCGCGAAGATCGTTTATACCCAGCGGCATGGGCATGACCTCACGCTGGATGTCCTCCGTCCGGCGAATCCGAATGGTGATGCCGTGCTCATGATGGTCAGCGGCTCATGGAAGTCAGATCCCGATAAGTTCCAGCCCTGGATGGCGGCTTCCTTCCTGCGTCAAGGCCACACCGTCCTGGCCGTTTCGCATCTCTCCCAGCCAGAGGCCACCATCATGGAAATCGTCGCAGACATGCACCGGGCGGTGCGTTTCGTCCGCTACCATGCTCAGGATTACGGTATCCATCCCCAGCGCATCGGCGTCATTGGCGGCAGCTCAGGTGGTCACTTGGGGCTCATGCTTGCCACCACCGGCGGCCCGGGTGATCCCACCGCCAGCGACCCCATTGATCGCCTGGATAGTACCGTCCAAGCCGCCACCGTTTTTTATCCCGTTACCGATCTCCTCAACCTCGGCCCCTCCACCCAAAATCTCCACGATGGCGGCCCGCCCAAAAGCTTTCGCAACTCCTTCGGCCCCAAGGCCCAAGACCTTGCCGAATGGAAAATCATCGGTCGTCAGGTTTCTCCCCTCTTTCACATCACCGCTGCTCTCCCACCGATTTACATCATCCACGGCGATGCCGATACCCTCGTCCCCCTGGAGCAATCCCAGCGCTTCCAAGCCCGCGCCGCCGAACTCGGCAAACCTGTCGAACTCATCATCCGCCCCGGCAAAAAACACGGCTGGCCCACCATGATGTGGGATGCCTACCTCTTTTCCGGCTGGCTGGCGGCTCACTTGCAGACTCAGCCCGTTTTGGACAGGTCGTGATACTTGTAACAGGGCTTCTTTCCAGGATTGACTAAAATCTCATGTCGCAAAATCCGTGACATGCGCCAGACTGCTCACCCCTTTCCCATGTCCACCGAACGCAAGACCCTTGAAGAACGCGCCCAGATGTCTGACATCGAGCGCCTGCGCCACTCCTGTGCCCACATCATGGCCACCGCGATCCTGCGTATCTGGCCAGACGCCCAGTTCGCTTACGGCCCGCCCATCGAAAACGGCTTTTATTACGACTTCCAGATGGCTCACCGTGTCACCCCGGATGACTTCGAGAAGATCGAGGCCGAGATGAAGAAGATCACCAAGGAGAACCAAAAGTTCGAATGGAAGGGTATCTCTCGTGAAGAAGCCAAAGCCATGGCCGAAAGCGGTCGCCTCGGCGGTCTCTCGGAGCGCCCTGGAAACCCCAGTGTTTTCAAGCTGGACCTCATCGATAAAATCCCTGAAGGCGAGCAGATCTCCTGCTTCCAAAATGGCGACTTCATTGACCTTTGCGCCGGACCTCACGTCGGTTACAGCGGCAAGTGCAAAAACGTCAAACTGACTTCCGTCTCGTCCTCCTTCTACTTGGGCGATGAGTCCAAAGGCCAGCTCCAGCGTCTTTACGGCACCGCTTTCCCATCTAAGGAAGAACTGGAAGCCTACTTTGTGAATCTGGAGGAAGCCAAAAAGCGCGACCACCGCAAACTAGGCAAAGAACTGAAGCTTTTCCACATTGATGAAGACGTCGGCCAGGGCCTGATCCTCTGGACGCCCAATGGGGCCGTGCTGCGCCAGGAACTGCAAAACTTCATTGGCGAAGAACTGCGCAAGCAGGGTTACAGCCAAGTTTTCACCCCCCACATCGGCAAACTGGCCCTGTACAAAACCAGCGGTCACTTCCCCTATTATAAAGACGCCCAGTTCCCGGCCATCATTGAGCAGGACCAACTGGAAAAAATCGCCCACGAAGGCTGCGGCTGCGCTGAAATGACGGCCCGTCTGGATGCCGTTTCCTCTCAGTTCGCTAGCCAGCTCAATGAGCGCGCGGGGCGGGAAATCATCGGTCAGGACCGCATCATGGATCCGGAGAAACTGCTCGACGGTTTCCTCCTGAAGCCAATGAACTGCCCGCATCACATCAAGATCTACGGCAGCCAACCCCACAGCTACCGCGACCTGCCCGTGCGTCTCGCTGAGTTTGGCACCGTGTATCGCTGGGAACAAAGTGGCGAACTCAATGGCATGACTCGCGTCCGTGGTTTCACCCAGGACGATGCCCACCTCTTCTGCACGGAAGACCAAGTCGCCGCAGAAGTGCTCGGCTGTCTGTCTCTCGTGAAGATCGTGCTCAATACCCTGGGCATGACAGACTACCGTGTGCGTGTCGGTCTGCGAGATCCTGATAGCAGCAAATTTACCGGCAATCCCGCCCAGTGGGACAAGGCCGAAGCCGCCTGCCGTGAAGCCGCCGCCACGCTCGGCGTGCCCTTCACCGAAGAACCCGGTGAAGCCGCCTTCTACGGACCGAAGATCGACTTCGTCATCAAGGATGTCATTGGCCGCGAATGGCAGCTCGGCACCGTCCAGGTGGACTACGTCCTGCCTGTGCGTTTCGACCTGAGCTACAACGGTCCCGATAACAAGCCTCATCGCCCCGTCATGATCCACCGTGCGCCCTTTGGCAGCATGGAGCGTTTCTGCGGTGTGCTTATTGAACACTTCGCAGGTCACTTCCCGACCTGGCTTGCCCCAGAGCAGATCCGCATTCTCACCATCAGTGAGAAAGTGGACGCCTTTGCTGAAGAGATCTTTGCCCAGCTCAAAGAAGTCGGCCTGCGCGTGACCCTGAACAACGACGCCGACAAAATCGGTGCCAAGATCCGTAACGCCCAACTCGACAAAATCCCTTACATGCTCGTCCTCGGCGAGAAAGAAGCCGCAGCCAACAGCGTCGCCGTCCGTCACAGCAAGCGCGGTGACCTCGGCGTCAAATCCGTGGCAGACTTCCTCACCGAAGTCACCGCTGAGGTAAAAGAGCGGAAGCTCTAAAAGTGATGTGGGCATCTTGTCCGCAACGTTCGCCCTAGCCATCTACTTCAGTCCCCTGCGTCCTCTCTTTGAGTCGGGCCAAGGGACTGCTCGTATCATCGGGTGGACGTAACATCTCGCCCCTAACGTGCCCAATACGTTAGGCCATTGAGCCGTATCCTTGCCGTTCCCTGCGGCTCTCCCATCTATCGTCCCACTTGTGAAGTCCACCTCTCGCCTTCAAGATGTGGCATCTCGATCATGCCCACTACTTTCAAACTCCTCTTCGTCTGCCTCGGAAACATCTGCCGCTCTCCCGCCGCAGAGGGTGTCATGCGGCGGGTCATTGATGAAGCGGGTTTGACTGAAACCGTCCACATTGACTCCGCAGGCACCGCTGGCTGGCACACGGGCAAACGCGCAGACCAACGCATGCGCACCGCAGCGGCCGCACGCGGCCTGGATTTGACCAGTCTCGCCCGGCAAGTCCATGATTCAGACCTTGCCAATTATGACCTAGTTCTTGTCATGGATCGCAGCAATCATCTGGACATCCGCACCTTTGATCGGGAAAAAAAGCACCTCGAAAAAGTGCGCTTGTTTTGTGAGTTCTGCACCGATCACGAAGAGACGGAAGTGCCTGACCCTTACTACGGCGGTCCTGAAGGTTTTGAAAAGGTGCTAGATCTTTTGGAGGATGGTTGTGCAGGTGTCTTGCACCATATCCAGCAGCGTTTGGGCAAAGCCGCGTGATTTCAGGCTGGTCATCAGGCGTCGTACTGGATTAAACCGTCCCTGTCATGAATGCCCGCATCGCCCTTGTTCTCGTCTCTTGCGCTCTCAGCCTCGCCACAGGCTTCGTCCTGTCGCGTGGCAAAAGCAGCGCTGGGAGTAAAAGCAATGGTGTCGTCATCGGCCTGAGCATGGACACGCTCAAGGAAGAACGCTGGATTGGCGACCGCGACCTCTTCATCGCCAAGGCCAAAGCTCTTGGGGCTGATGTTCTGGTGGAATCTGCCAACAGTGACGATACCCGCCAGCTCCGCGATGTCGAAAGCCTCATCACCCGTGGGGTCGATGCACTCGTCATCATTCCCCATAACGGAGCCGCCATGGCCCGAGCCGTCGAGATGGCCCATGCCGAAGGCATTCCCGTGCTCTCCTATGATCGCCTCATCACCGGAGCCGATACCGATCTTTACATCACCTTCGACAACGTCAAAGTCGGTGAGCTGCAAGCCCAGTTCATCGCTGACCGCCTGCCAGCTCAGGGAAAGCTTCGCCTCATCCGCATCTACGGAGCCAAGACAGACAATAACGCCGTCCTTTTTAAACAAGGCCAGGATAACATCCTGAACCCTCTCATTGCCGCAGGTCGCATCGAAGTCGTCTTTGAAGACTGGGCCGAAGACTGGAAACCCGAGAACGCCAAAAAGATCACCAACGCCGCCATCACCAAAGCCGGGCAGCGGATAGATGCCATCCTCGCCAGCAACGACGGCACCGCAGGTGGTGCCATCCAGGCCCTCATTGAAGAAGGCCTCTCCGGCAAAGTTATCGTCACGGGTCAAGATGCAGATCTCGCCGGTTGCCAGCGCATCGTCGCAGGCTCCCAGACCATGACCGTTTACAAGCCGCTCAAAGTTCTCGCCACCCAGGCAGCGGACCTTGCGGTGAAGCTCGCCACGGGCAAGCCCATCATCGCCAAAGACGAAAGCGACAACGGCAAAGTCCAAGTCCCCTCCGTCTTTCTTCCCATCATCTCAGTGACCCAAGACAACCTCCGGGAAACCGTCATCAAAGACGACTTTCGCAGCGAAAAAGACGTTTACGGAGAGCGCTGAGATCGAAGGAGTTTTCTGTTCTGAAGTTTACCGATCAATTCTGCATTGATAGATATAGACAGACCTGTCTCACAACTTTTGAAGAGAGTAGATAGAAAGTTCTGTCTATCTGAATAGCCCCAGGTGCTTAGCCCTCGTTTTTTGAGCTCTCTTTGGGGGAAATGGCATCAAATTTAGCAGCAGGCGAAAACGCGCCATTTTCACCTTTCTCTTGCATCCTACAGCACCCCGTCCAAATCCACACAGGCATTTTTCATGAGCGGATTTACAGGAACTCTTAACCCCCAACAGCGGCAAGCGGCGACGCATATTCATGGCCCGCTCTTGATCTTGGCTGGGGCAGGAACGGGCAAGACACGAGTGGTTACGGCACGTATTGCCCACATGGTGAATGAAGGCATCAAGCCAGAAAACATCCTCTCTGTGACCTTCACCAACAAAGCCGCTGCTGAAATGCGTGAGCGTGTAGCGGACATGGTACGTGGGTCTGCTGGGAAGAAGGTCGTGTTAGGTACCTTCCATGCCTTTTGTGCCAAGCTTTTGCGGGAATTTGCAGAGCATGTCGGTTACAAAAAGAACTTCGTCATTTACTCCCAGAATGATCAGATCAGTCTGATGAAGCGAGTGCTTAAGGGGCTACTGATCAAGGAGGAAAATATGGATCCGCAGGTCGCGCTGAGTCGGATCAGTAAGGCCAAGAACAACAACGAAGATCTGGGCGATCCGACGAAGGATCTGATCCCGGCGGTGGCTGAAAAGTATGCCGATGAAATGCGGGCGCTGAATGCCATGGATTTCGATGATCTCCTCTGCCTAGGGGTGAAGCTGCTGGAAGACACAGCCAGCGTGCGTGAGATCCTGCACCAACGGCATAAGTACATCATGGTGGATGAGTTCCAAGATACGAACTCTCTGCAAATGCGTCTTTTGCGCGCCCTAACGCCGCCTCCCTACAATGTCTGCGTGGTAGGTGATGATGATCAATCCATCTACGGTTGGCGTGGGGCTGAGATCACCAACATCACTGAATTCGAGAACTTCTTTCCGAATCCCACCGTGGTGAAACTGGAGGAAAACTACCGTTCCACCACACCCATTCTACATACTGCAAACAGCCTGATCACGAATAACGTGGGGCGTCGAGTCAAGACCCTCTGGAGTCGTAACGTAGGAAATGATCTCGTGCGTTTGATTGCCACCGAGGAAGACGTGGAAGAGGCGGAGATGATCGCCAAAGAAGTGGAGACAGGCTTCTATTCCAACAAGGAGCCGTGGGAAGCCTTTGCGGTGCTGTTCCGTACCAATGAGCAGAGCCGAATGCTGGAGCAAGCCTTTCGTACGCGCAAAATCCCATACCGAGTGGTGGGTGCTCGCAGCTTCTTTGACCGTCGCGAAATCAAGGACACACTGAGCTATCTGACCGTGCTGCACAATCCGCACGATGACATTGCCCTGTTGCGCATTTTGAATACGCCAACGCGTGGCATTGGTGGTACCACCGCTGAACTGGCGAGAGATCACAGCATGGAGAAGCAGTTCAGCATCTGGGTGGCTCTGTGCGATCCTGATTTTCTGCGTCAAATCCCAGAAAAATCACGCACGGCCGTCCGCCAATTTACAGATATCATTTCCAAATTCGCGGCCTCAGCGGCGACATCAGGGACTGGCGGCACGGACCTAGTGACCATGACGGAGGCCTTGCTGAAGGAGGTCGAGTACATGGAGTATTTGCAAAAGCTCTCCAAGAAACCAGAGGAGTTTCATGCTTGGGAACACGGTTTGGCCATGTTTCTAACCCAGCTCAGCAACTATCAAGAGCGCAATAAAAAAGACGGTCTTGGTGGTTTCTTGGATGAGGTTTGTCTCAATGATGAACGTGAGGACAAGGATGATATTGAAAAGAAAAAAGGTGTCTGCTTAATCACCCTCCACGCCAGTAAAGGCTTGGAGTTTCCCATCGTTTATCTCCCTGGATTAGAGAAAGGGATTCTTCCACACAAACGCAGCTATGATGAAAACCGTGTGGATGAAGAGCGCCGCCTTTTTTACGTGGGTATCACGCGGGCTCGCCAGCGCCTAACCATTAGTTATGTGCGTTACCGCACCAAGTGGGGGCAACGCCAAGCTGAGCTGCCAAGCCCGTTCTTAGACGAACTGGATCGCACCTATGTGGATGAAATGGACTATGGTAAGCACATGAAGGAAACCCCTTCACAGGAAGAGACGGTCAATATGTTTGCTGGTCTGAAAGCCATGCTGGCTCAAGATCCGCCTTCGACCTAACAACCACGACAGATCGAAAAAAAGGCAGCCACTTTCGAAGGTGGCTGCCTGTTAGAAGAGTCGGGTGAAACGAAGCTTTACCTAGATGACTCAATCGGCGCTTTCAGCGCGGTCTGTACCGTTACCAAAGGCTTCTTTGACGGAAGCTACGGCGTAGTCGCGGTTTAGTTTGGTGATCCAGCGCACGCTGATTTCCTTTGGGCAGGCAGCTTCGCATTCATACTGGTTGGTGCAGTTGCCGAAACCTTCTTTATCCATTTGGCGAACCATGCCGAGTGTGCGGCGGTTTTTTTCAGGTTGACCTTGGGGAAGGGAATTGAGCTGTCCAGCCTTGGCCGAAACGAAGAGCATGGCGCTGGCATTTTTACAGGCAGCGACACAGGCTCCGCAGCCGATGCACTCTGCGGCATCCATGGCGGAATCCGCGACTTCTTTGCCGATGAGGATGCTGTTGGCATCTGGGGCAGCGCCTGTCCTGACGGTGATATAACCACCTGCCTGTTGGATGCGGTCAAAACCACCGCGATCCACGATGAGATCCTTGATGACTGGGAAAGCTTTGGCACGGAAAGGCTCGATCCAGATGGTGTCTCCCGTGCGGAATTTGCGCATGTGGAGCTGGCACGTTGTGGTGGCCTTTTCAG
>JAOZVT010000512.1 GCA_025869455.1 Prosthecobacter sp. | reverse complement strand
CACAGTCAGGATCAGGTGTGGTCAAATTGGCTGTGGGGGGAATCAGACCATGCTGGATGGACATCACCGACAACACAGCCTCCAGTGCACCCGCAGCAGCAATCAGGTGACCCGTTTGACTTTTGGTCGAACTGGCCGGCAACTGGCGGGCCTTGTCACCAAAAACCGCCTTGATGGCATTGGTTTCACTCAGGTCATTCATTTTGGTCGACGTGCCATGAGCATTGATATAATCGACATCGTTGGCGCGCACACCGGCATCTTGCAAGGCACGTTCGATGGCCTGCATGGCACCGTCACCATTGGGGTGTGAGTCGGTGATGCGATACGAGCTGAGTGAGTTACCCTCACCGGCCAGCTCGGCATAAATTCTTGCACCACGTGCTTTGGCTTTGTCCCAGTCTTCAAGAATCAAAAAGGCAGCCCCTTCACCGAGCACAAAACCATTACGGGTTCCATCGAAAGGCCGACTCGCTGTTTCGGGTGTGTCGTTGTAGGTTGACAGGGCACCGAGCAGACAAAAGCTGGACAGGCCAAGCGGGTTAATCATGGAGTCAAATCCACCGGCCAACATATAATCGGCTTCACCACGGCGAATCACTTGCATCGCCAAGCCCAAGGCCTGACCGCCTGACGCACAGGCCGTGTGCACAGAAGTCGCATAGCCCTGAATACCAAATTGCTGAATCAGCAAGGACAAACCGGAATTGGACGTGGTCTTGCCAAAATCGTTCATGGAGTAAAAAGCGTGTGCCTTGTCCTGCAACAGCTTCCAGTCAGTCACACCGTCCGGTGCACAAGCCTGTTGAAAACGATGCAGATAGTCAAACTCCGCTGTCATCATGCCGCTGCCGGCAACCACGCCCCAGCGATCAGCCGTGTGTCGCTCAGGCGCAATACCCGCGTCCAGAAAGGCCTCATGAGCCGCTTCCAGAGCGTATTGGGTGAAAGACATCGCATAACGATTGTGTCGCCCAGTGGGTTTCACAGTCGGGTTGAAATCCTTGACTTCCGCCGCGATATGCGTGGGAAAGGCGGACGCATCAAACTGGCGAATATTGGCAACACCGGAACGACCTGCCAGCAAATTTTGCCAGGT
>JAOZVT010000511.1 GCA_025869455.1 Prosthecobacter sp. | reverse complement strand
GGTAGCATTACGGGCAGTGCTACCATTGGTGGATGGATTGATGAAAATATTGTTAGAAACCACCCGATTGCGCAACAAATGATAGCGGAGAGCGGAGTTAGAATTCGTGGACGATTGAATTGTAATGGTCCCTGTTCCCAGGTTACCTGTGTAGGTGTCTGTCCCAACGCGCAATTCAGCATTTTGGTTTAGAAGACCAACCGTGCCATTGCCACCGATTGTCGTATTGCCTGTATAGTCGTTATCTGCTGTCAGATACACCGTATTACGGACTTGATAGAATTCACCAGAACCTGTGATCTTCGAGCCAAAAACGAGATGTCCGTTGTTGGTATTTGTAATGACGTCACTATTTGCGCCAGTGGTAATCACACCACGACCGACCGATCCAGCGGTATTGTCTCCAATTTGGAGTGCCATAGTAGCCCCAACGTTCATGTTCCCAATTTGGTTGGATCCATTCGTTAAAATGACCTTCCCACTCGTTCCTGTAATGGAGAGGATTGCTTCTGGATAAACCCTGACAGTTCCAGAAAGCGTCAGATCTGAACTACTTGTTGGGCTTAACTGACTATTTGCGGTCACGATCAAGGAACCTGTGAGTCCGGATGCCCCGACTGAAGAGGCCAATATTCCTCCGTTCAAAACGACGGTTTCTGGGCTAAACACGGTACGTAATTCAAGGGTTCCCGATGATGAAACTGTGGTCAGACCATCAATGGAACCCAAACCGTTAGGAGAATTTGAGAGTGCTAATTTACCTTCGATCACTTGAGTTGCACCAGTGTAAGAACTGTTGGATCCTCGCAGGATGACTGTTCCTATATTTTTCTTCTTTACAATTCCAGAACCAATGATGTCATTGATTACATCATAAGCATTAGCAGGCGCATCCGACCGATTAAAGACTAAGTATCCATAATTTTGAACAGGCAGCGAACCACTTCCTAGATTCCCGTGGTTTGTTCCGTTAGTAGCTAACTCCAAGACACCTCCAAAAATACTTGTCTGACCTGTGTAGGTATTAAATTGCGTGAGGATCAGTCTGCCCGGTCCTGTTTTGGTTAGTCTGGTTCCTCCAGGGTCGCCCGACATGTCCA
>JAOZVT010000510.1 GCA_025869455.1 Prosthecobacter sp. | reverse complement strand
TTAATGTGTTTAAAATATAACATAATTCTCATTGAATGGTAAGCTTAAAGCTTGGACAATTGTCGCCGTTTAACCTGTAGTATCTTATATGGAACCTTCAGCCAGATCTGTGTTATCTTTCTCATGCGCGATTGTCGTCGCGGTGCTTTCTATTGCTTCTAGGGCGGAGGCTCAAGACGAGACCATTTCTGGAAATCTGACGGTCGAAGGCCGCGCGGATCTTTTAATGGGGCCATTAAGTCTCGGTACTTCAAGTTTCTATGATGAGTTGGATGATGAAACGACAGCGGAGGGCTTGACAATCCATTATTCAGAGACCTCGCAGGTCTGGTCAGGTGGGAACTTTGTGCAGGGGCGTTCCACCATTGTTCAACGGGTCGGGCAGGAGTTGGCGGATTTTTATTGGCAGACATCGGAGCCTGATGGCCTTGGAGGATTTGCCGCCGTGGACCTCATGAAGCTTTCAAACGAGCAACTGCTCGTGCAGCCTTCCATTTTAGGTCAGGGAACGCTTAACCTGCTCCCTAACCAGACTTTGTCCGGTGGCAACGGCAGCATTCTCACCCTAGGGTTAGCGGATAATCGTTATCTCAGCAATGCTGGTGGGACGATTGCAGGGAATCTGACTGTCACTGGAACGGCTACCATAAGTTCTATTGGTTCTAATTTTACAGGGACAGGAACAGACAATCGCCTGCCCAATCAAGTCGCTGATCACGCGAATAGCATTCTCACCAAGGGGATTGCAGATGGACTTTACCTTTCCAGTGGCAGTACGGCTGGCATTTCCTTCAAATTTGGTTCGGAGACTATTGCTACGTCAGAGCACAGTATTGTTCTTGGGCATCATGCTAAGGCAAATACCAATGCCATCAGCATCGGCTCATATGCTAGCGATATGGGGGGAAACATGGCCTCAGGAGCACAATCAGTAGCGCTGGGCTATGTAGCCAGAGCTCCTGGTGATGGGGCAATTGGTATTGGAACTAGCTCATGGGCCGCTGGCGAAACTTCTCTCTCTCTCGGACAAGACACAGGTGCCTATACTGACC
>JAOZVT010000509.1 GCA_025869455.1 Prosthecobacter sp. | reverse complement strand
ATCAAGGCAGCCAATCGCCTTTCGGGAGAGACCATTATGGTCGGTCAGACTTTGGCCATCCCTGGGTATGATTCGGCACCTGCCTACCAGTCTCCCGCCCAGGAAGGCGTGCACATTGTCCGTCCAGGAGATACATTTTCGGAACTTGCCCGCGCGAATGGCATCTCTCAAGACACCTTAGCCCGCGCCAATCCTTCAGCTTACCCAGACAAGTTACTGGTGGGTGAAAAGCTCATCATTCCGGGTAAAAAAGGCTCATCCACGCTGAGTTATGCGCCTGCGCCGAGTGGTGGTAATACAGCCCCAACTCCCAAGACGCACCTCGTCAAAAAAGGCGAGAGCCTCGGGGCGATTGCCAAGATTTACGGTGTGCCTACCGCCACCATGGCCTCAGTCAACAAGCTGAAAAATGCGAATCTCATAGAGCCAGGCCAGCGCTTGGTGGTCCCAGGCGGGCGCTCATCCGGCAGCCCGGCTCCGGCCCCACGCTATCCTGCGATGGATTATGATACCCAGCCGCTGCCTGGAACTGGATTGTTAGCTTCTTCGCCAGCGCCTGCGCCAGAGCCGATGCCGGAGCCAGCTTATCAGCCGATCATTGCCAAGCCGACTCCCCCAGTCAGTTCCAATAGCCGTGGCATCGTCGCCTATCGTCTGGAGCGTGGAGATAACATCAATACTGTGGCCGCGCTTTTCAATACGACTCCTGAGAAGATTCGTGATCTGAATCGGCTTTCGCCAGATCAGAAGCTGAAAGAAGGAGAAGAAGTGGTGGTTCCTTCACTCGGAGCCGTGTCCCTGAATTGACGTGGGCCGAGTTCCCGCCAAGATGAGGCATGTCTCAAATCGGCACCCCTCTTTCCTCCACGGCAACCAAAGTCATGCTCCTCGGCTCAGGTGAGCTGGGCAAGGAAGTCGTCATCGAACTGCAACGCCTCGGCTGCGAAGTCATCGCCGTAGATCGCTACGCCAATGCTCCGGCCATGCAGGTGGCGCATCGCAGCCACGTCATCTCCATGTTGGATGGCGAGGCGCTGCGTCGCTTAGTGGAAGTGGAGCAGCCGAATTTCATCGTCCCAGAGATTGAGGCCATTGCCACAGATACACTGGTGGAACTGGAGAATGAGGGCTTTACGGTCGTCCCCACAGCACGCGCGGCCAAGCTGACCATGAATCGCGAGGGCATCCGCCGTCTGGCAGCGGAGGAACTCGGATTGAAGAGCTCTCCCTACATCTTTGCCCAGACGGAGGAGGAATTCCGCGCAGCCATTGCTGAGATCGGCATGCCCTGCGTGGTGAAGCCCATTATGTCCTCCTCGGGTAAGGGCCAGAGCGTGGTTAAAACGGAGGACGATATCGCCTATTCCTGGCAGTATGCGCAAGAAGGTGGTCGAGCAGGGAAAGGCAAGGTCATCGTCGAGGGCTTCGTGGACTTTGATTATGAAATCACCATGCTTACCGTTAGGCATGCTGGAGGCACTTCTTTCTGTGCGCCAGTCGGTCATACCCAGATCAAAGGAGATTACCGCGAATCCTGGCAGCCACATCCTATGAGTGAAAAGGCGCTGGCTGCTGCTGAACACATGGCTGGAGCTATCACGGAGGCCCTTGGCGGGCGTGGTCTCTTTGGGGTCGAACTTTTCATCAAGGGAGATGAAGTCATCTTTAGCGAAGTCTCCCCACGGCCGCATGACACAGGTTTGGTGACTTTGATTTCCCAGGATTTATCTGAGTTTGCACTGCATGTCCGGGCTATTCTTGGCCTACCGATTCCGAACATTCGTCAGCATGGCCCTAGCGCAAGTTGCGCTGTTTTGGTGGAAGGTGATTCCTCGAAGGTTCAGTTCGGTTCGCTCGACAAAGTCCTGGCAGAGCCGGATACGCAAATGCGTTTATTCGGCAAGCCTACCGTCAGCGGTCAGCGCCGCATGGCCGTGACACTGGCTCGTGATGAAACGGTGGAGCTAGCTCGTAGCAAAGCACACCGCGCCGCTCAGTCTATGGATATTCGGTTGTAAGAAGTGATCATGAAAACGGCCCGCACATGAGAATGTGCGGGCCGTTTTGTGTCGGAGATCAGACTTGTTAGGCCAATACAACTTTTGTCTCAGCCAGTTCGTCGTGGAGTGTTTTGGCTCCAGCTCGGAAAATACAAAGAGCATCCACGAATACAATCAAGGCTCCGAGGTAAGGAATGATCGGGAGAAGCAACACGGGTAGGAGACGATGCGTGACGATTTTCATGCGATCAATGGGACTGCCGTCTTTGCTAACGATTCGAATGCCGAGCAATTTTTTTCCAATCGTCTGGCCGTGTAGTAGGAAATTCCAATTGATGCCAATGATCGCGGCTGCAAAGATCAATCGCATGATTGTATCCGAATGGGGACGAAAGATGGATACCAAAATCACCACAGGTATGATTGCAATGAGGACATCTACGATTTGTGCGACCAAACGAATCCACGGAGAGGCTAGATTGGAGACAGGTGGTGGAAGGTCGGTAGGAGGCGTCGGTAAATCGCTTTGAGGTATGGGGGGAGGAGTGAATTCGCTCATATGATCCTGGTGTTAATAGTGGCACTGGAGATCTTTCAGTGGATGCCTGATGGCCCCAACAAGATATAATACGCTCTTTGAGGGTGGAGGTTGCTGCAAAGCTTCTGTAAAGTAGGGTAGTGACGAATGACTCGGCTAATATTTAACATCTATCTGGCAACATTTGCGGTTATACTGGCTGTTCCGGCTATTCATGCTGGCGTTGTCCCTGGGATCATCGTGCCTTTGCATGAGGTCAAGCTGGGGACGCCTGTGGAGGGCTTGGTCAAAGAAGTTCTCGTGGCAGAAGGGGATACCGTAGAGGTGGGGCAGCCTCTGGTGCATCTGGTGGATGATCTGGAAAAACTGGATGTGGAACGATCTGAGAAGGTCCTGGAAAAAGCCAAGTTTGATCATGAAGCCGCGCAGAAACTCTTGAAGGAAAACATCAGCACTCGGGAAGAGGCTTTGCGCAAAAGCATCGAACATGACCTCGCCAAAATTCAGAAGGATGCCGCTGAGGTGAGATTGAAGCAAAAGACTCTGCTCGCGCCTCTTCAGGGCGTCGTTGTCAGTCGTAGCAAGGAACCGGGGGAATCCGTGCAGTTGCATGAGACGCTGCTTCAGATCGTTCATATTCGCCAAGTGGAGGCCCAGTTTTATTTGGAACCAGCCCAGGCGTTGAATGTGAAGGTGGGGGATACTCGAACCCTGCGTGCGCCCTTGCTGCCTGCGTCCAATGAGATTTCTGCGAAGGTGGTTTTCATTGATCCTAGACTGGACGCTGAGAGTGGCTTGTTCCGTATCAAGCTGCTCATTCCTAATGAGGATCTGCGTTTGAAAGCTGGGATGCGGGTGGAAGCCGACTTTGCCCAACCATAAGTGTGTTATGGAGGCGGCTCTTTCAATCTCTGACGCTGTGCCTGAAAGTCCTCCCGCTGTGGATGCCGTGGTTCCTTCGGCCTTGCGTTCAGACTTGACCATCAGTCATCAATTCTTTGAGGGGCGGTCGTTCACCATCATTAAAGACCCGATGTCCTTGAAGTATTTCAGGCTGCCTGCTGAAGACTATGCCTTGGCCGCTTTGTTTGATGGTCAACGCAGCGTGAAAGAGATTCGTGAAGCTTTCCTGCAGGCGCATCCTCATGCGTCATTGACGCAGGGAATGCAGAGGATCACGGAAAGGATCTTGGCTTTTGCCAATGAACTCCTAACCGCCGGTTTTCTGGAAGCGACAGCTGCTGGTGTTCGGCGGCAGATGGAATTGAAGCGTCTGCGTCATCGGTCAGCGACTCCTTGGGGGCTGTTTATGAAGTCGCTGTTTCTGAAAATTCCGCTTTCAGACCCTGATGCACTTCTGATTTTTCTGGAGCGTCGGATGCGTTGGATTTGGTCTTGGACGGGGTTCGTTCTCAGCTTGATCATCCTGTCCATCGGTGTCGCGGTGTTTGCGGTGAATTTTCCCAGCATCTCTCCCTCACTGAATAATTTCCTCACTTTACCCAATCTGGCGCTGATCTGGGTTCTCACCATCGTGGTGAAAGTGATTCATGAATTCGGCCACGGGCTCACCTGCAAACACTATGGGGGAGAGGTTCATGAGATGGGGGCCATGGTCATTGTCTTCAGCCCTTTTCTGTATGCGGACGTGACGGATAGTTATCTCTTTCCCAAAAAGCGGCATCGTGTCTTAGTCGCAGCGGCGGGCATTTACATTGAGCTCATCATTGCGGCCATTGCCACCATTCTGTGGGCGGTCTCCCAGCCCGGGCCTACCCAACAGTTGCTCTTCAATCTCATGCTCATCACCAGCGTGTGGACGATTCTCTTCAATGCCAATCCTCTCATGAAGTTTGATGGTTATTACATGCTGACGGATATCCTGGGTGTGCCGAATCTACGCTCCAAAGCTCAGCTGTGCGTGAGCGATCTTTTCCGGCGCTGGATCTTTGGCGGGGAGACTCCCCCTCACGTGGAAAGGCTATTACCACGGAGAAATCAAGGCTGGTTTGTCTTGTATAGTCTGGCCGCTCAGCTTTATCTCCTCCAGGTCACTCTCGGCATCGCGATGATCTTCCATTATTTGCTCAAGCCTTACGGTCTGAGTTGGTTGGGAGATGGTATCGGAGTCGGGGCATTGATCTCCATGCTGATTGTCCCTGTGATCTCCTTTTTCAAAAACCAATGGGTCACCCAGACCACCACGGCTAGGTCCTGGCGACGTCCAACTTTGATTCTAGGGGGGGGCGGCCTTCTGCTGAGTCTGCTTCTGCTCTACCCCTGGCAGATCAAGGTGGAGCGGCCTGCGGTATTGAGGCCAGCTCAGGCGGATTGGGTGCGGGCGGAGGTGCCCGGTAGATTGGAAGCCATCAAGGTGTCAACCGGTCAGGAAGTGGAGGCGGGAGATGTGGTGGCTACCCTGTCAAACATTGCCCTAACAAGTGAAGTGACGAGAGCTGAGTTACATTTGCAGAAAGCGCAGCGCGAGATGGATATGATGCTAGGCGCGGATGCCCCTGCCTATTTTCAGCAGGCCAAGACGGCGGTGGTTCAAGCGGAAGTGGCTTTAAAAGAAGCTCAAAGGCTCGCTGAAAAATTGACACTCCGGGCTCCGCGAAAGGGGATGGTTCTTACCCCTGATTTGGAAAGGTTAACTGCTGGTAGTTTGCGTGCGGGAGATGCCTTGTGTGAAATTGCTAACTTGCAGCCTATCCAGCTTTACATTCCCCTCAATGAGCGCCAAGCGCGGAACATTCATCCGGGACAAAAGGTTGAACTGAGAGTCGCAGCGAATGCTAAGCGGACTTACACAGGTGAGGTCACAGAAGATCTAAAAACGCCGCCTACGACGGAACTGCCCCCGAATCTCATTGCCACACTTGGAGGAGACATTGCTGCGCAACCGGATGGCAAAGGCCATCTGAAGCCTCTGGAGGTCACCTATGGCATTCTTATTTCGTTGCCCAATGAGGACTTATCCTTGCGCCCCGGAATGACGGGATCTGCACGCGTCTATGGAGATACCGTTCCTATATGGCAGGTTTTGTGGATGAAGATCCTCGACTTTGTAAGCCTGGACTATCGCTTGTGAATTTGTCTTAAAGCTGCCTCAATAGTTCCTGCTGACCCCGATCTTCGTCGGTCAAATATTGCGCGGGTATTTCATCATAGACACGCAAGGCCAAAGCGGGTTGTTGCTCTTCCATGTAGGCTTGAATGAGCCGACGTTGGGCAGCTTTATCACCAGGGAAACGCCGAAGGAATTCTTGCCAAAGAATCGCTGTGGAGCCAGATGTTTGAGCCTGTGCTTTGGCAAGGGTGGCAGAAAAGTGCAGTTCACGATTGTCGGGAAGGGCGCGTAGTTTAGCCGCTAAAACTTTCCGCGCGATGGGGTCTCGCTGGGCCAGTTGCAGAACCGTGAAAATTTGGGCAGGTTGGTCGAGCGCCTGTGTCAGTGCTGCTTCCGTTTCCTCTTTTTTATGGGCCTGTTCCGCCAAAGCGCAGAGGCGCGGCAGGGCAGCCGACACGCGAGCTGCGGCTAACCTCAGATGTGCAGCAAAAGCGACGGAGGCAGGCTGCTCTTCATCACAGAGCGCCGCATAGCAGGAAAGCCAGCGCAAGTAGTTCGGGCTGATGTTCTGCTGCTGACTAAGTTTTAAAGGTGAAAGCGAATGTTCGGAGAAACTTTCCAAATGGCGTTCCAAGATGGGAAGCAGTCGAGATCCCTGATGGGCGCGGCGTGCCGCCAAGAATGCGCGATCCAAGGTGCGCTCAGGATAAGGGGCGCGTCCGACCAATAGATGAAGCTGCAAGGACAGGGCTTCTGCGGTTAGATCGGACTCCATCATCAAGGCCAATTCCATGTCACGGGCTTCTTCTATTACTTCATCCAGGGCATCGTCTTGGTGTCGGTTGATCCAGGTAGCAAGAGCGCGTAGGGCTGGGGCAGTGTAGCGTGCCGCACGGCAAGCGGCGGTTAACTGTCGCAGCGTCTCATAAGAGGCTCCCGGTAATTCACAGGCTCTGCCGAGAATGGTTACTGCATCCAATTTGTCTCCTTGAGATAAGGCGCGTTGGGCCAGCATCTTCAACGTCGTGTCGCGGGCTTCTTCATTGAGTCGATCTCCAGCGGCAGCAATCATGAGGTGGACTTCGAGTAGATCCACAGGAGCTTTGTGAACTAACCAAGTTTGCAATAAAGCCTCGCCCCACTCAGGGCCGAGCATTGCAATTGGTGCCTTTTGGACGGTGAGCTGTCGTATCTGGTTGATCGGCTGTTCATTGACCCAATCAGATAGAGCCTGGAGTTGATCTTCCGGCATTCTGGCTAACCGCATGAGTGCGGGGAGGGCTGTGTCCTTGGGGGCTTTAGCCAGATAGGCTGCAATTTTTTCCTGGTCCCTTTGCATTCTTTGCTCAGTTATTTCTGTGCCCTTGATCTGAGGACGGAGTCTCCAGGCCCACACGCCAGTCAGGGTAAGGTAAAGGATGATGAGCAGGCCTGCGGTGCGGCGGGTAATTTTCATGGGACAAGAAGACGCGTAGTTATTATCTCATGGCTGCTTGCTGAGATGGCATTACCTGAAGGCGTACCGTGGTTTGCGCGGGTACGGTCATTTCCACTTTTCCTTGGTTATCTGCCATGATGAACTGAGGCTGTTCGGTGGTAAAGACTTGGCAAATGGCCCCCGGCTGGATGCCTGCAAAAACTAGCTCCACGGGACGCAGACTGGCTACTTGCAGTAGTGCCCGTTGTTGGCCTGCTTCCATGAAGCGCACAGCACTGCTGCTGCCAGCTAGCCGCAAATGGTTAGGGCTGCCTTCTGGGCTAAGGATCAATTCGGTGCGTCGGCGACCCAGGGTATGGATATACAGGTCGTCTCCGCGCACAGAATAACCCGCAATGCCGATGCTGCGATCCAGGTCAGGCACGCCTGCGGTTGCGGGCAGTCGCAGGGTGCGTGCATAGCCAGCATTGACGATGATCCAGTGTCCTTCTCCTTGGTGAAAGATATGTGTTTGTGCCGCATCACGGACGAGTTTGGCATAGTCACTGGCGCTCACGGCATGCAGGGGCTGACCAGCGCACCAGTCCAAGACGCGCTCCACTTCCCAGAGACTAGCATCGCTGATGGCGTCTTGAAAATTGAGGGACACATGCAAGGGGGACATCCATCTTGCACGGCTTTCTGTCTCAGCATGAGTGATAAAAGCGGTAGCATTCAGAGGCCCCTGGTGGCGAGGGCTTTTTGCCAGTGCTTCATGGGTGCTTCCCTCACCCCAGAAGTTAGCTGTAGGAACGGAGGATGAGCCTAACAAAGAGTTGTCTGATTGTAACTCCATGTTTTCGACTCCCATGCGACGGCTGAATGCCACAGCCGCAGGACTTGGAGTGGTGCCTTGCGGCCACTGCATCATTTCAACATGGCGTCCTGCGGGTAAAAGATGACGGTGGATGTAGGCCATGGAACCAGCAATTTCGCGTTCCATTTCTGGGCAGTTTTGCCAGTCTTTAGGGCGTGAACGACTGGCTGAAGCTGAGTGAACCTGAGGTAAGGTAAATAGTGTGCGGGCGGCTGTTTCGTAACGAAGTGAATCCCGTGGATCGAGTCCTAAATTAGTGCCTCGCAGATCCCCCTCACAGACAGCCACAGTGAATGGCAACGAGTAGCGGGATAAAACGCGCTCCGTCATGGCCTCTCCGGCAATGGGTAAGCCTTGAAGGCTTGTCGTAGCAGTGAACCCTTCACTGCTGACTTGTGGGATGAAGAGTCGCAGACCATTTTGCGAAGTGATGTCCAGAACTGGAGTGACGGGTGCATTGCCTAACCAGGATTGCAAAAATGGCAAGGGTTGAAGTTGTGGGCCGACCTCTTTGGCAAGGGCATCCATCCAAACGCCACCCCAAGACGTTAAAAACACCTGATCAAAGACTTTACCAGCCGTTACGGAACTGAGCACACGAGCTTTGTCTGGTGCCTGGAGATCACGAAAACCCTGCGTGCGGGGTTTTACGACGCCCGATTGCTGGAGCCATGCATGTTCGATGTAGCGCAACTTCGCACTGGAAGTGATAGCAATGGATTTGCCGGTTCCGTGCAGTCCCAGACATTCACTCCAGGCGGCATACTCTTCTGGTGTGCCCCAGCTTGCCCCATTCAGGAGCAGCGGCACGTGATGATCTTTTAGAAAGCTCACCATGGCTAATAGTGAGACTTGTTGTTGAGGCCGTGGTTGCAGCGTTTCATCCAAGATGACACCGCTTACTTTCGTGAGTTCTGAATCCCAGGAGGCTTGCTGGGAAGTCCCTGCATCAACGTATCTGACCTGATAGCCGAGCCACTCTAGCGAACCGTGTAAAACCTTATGAGTAAAAGTGTTCCGTGCAGGTCCAGAATGGATCACCAAAATGCGTTTCGTGATCTCCTTCAGGGGACCCAAATGGATGCCTGAGATGGCAGGTGTCGTGAAAAAGGGCACCGCTCCCATGGCCCGAAAATGCAGAGTTCGCTCGGCGATTTCCTCTTGAGAGACCTCCGTCGGCGCATAGTCCACCACCAGAGCTTGGAGGCCGAGCCGTTTGACTTCGCGGATGCGTTGGTCGCGGTAGTCTGAAGATTCTGAATTTCCAACAAACAACACCCCATCCAGTTCACGGCGTGTTTCGCCCAACAGGTCCAGGCCTCCTTTGATGACCAACTGCTTGTCAGGATACGCCTTATCCAGTGCCTTAATGGTGGCAATGCAGGCTGCTCTTTCGGCATCCTGACTGATGGTTTCTAGCTCCGTGAGGACAAAGCCATCAAACCCACGTTCAGCAGCGGCTTGCACGATTTCACGCACGACCACGAGTCCCCAGTTAGGATGCGTGGCGTCCAGGCGCACCCAGTCTGTGCGGGAACCTTCTAGCAGAGGCACTCCCACGGAAGTGGCAGCTTTAGCGGCTTCAGAGCCAGCCTTCACTTCGAAGATATTGACCAGGGCCAGCATCTTATTTCCCAGCGTCTGCTGAGCTTCCAAATCTACCTTGGATTGAGGATCCACAATGCAGAGGTCAAAGGCACTGAGCATCACCTCATCGGGAGTCTCAGAGAGATCCATCATCAGACGAACCGGATTCACGGCACCCAAAGCAGCCATTTGAAACAGCGACAATAAGACCACGAATCTTGTCAATGCTTGAGTGGAGATTGGCATGGCGCTCGAAAGTGTTTCAAAAATGAGAACGAATGCATTTTAGCGTCTCACATTATAGAATCAATAACCAAGAGCTTTCATTTCAAACTCCTTACCTCTGCTCAAGCCCTCCTGTGTGGAGTGTGACTCCAGTTGTCTTGATTGTGTAAAATTCCAGACTTGCGTGGGTCTATTTTTGCTTTCTCACCCCTCAGATGAATCTGGTCAGGTCTCTTTCCTGGACTAATATCTGCCATGAAAAGACCGCCTCTGAAACACGTGCCAGTGCTCCTTGGGATAGAAGGCGGTGGCACGCGTACCACCGTTAAGATGGTGGATGGGGGTGGGGAAACCTTGGCGGATTTTCAGACGGGGCCTGCGGTACTGTCTTTGATGACGGATCGGGAACTGCAATGGCATTTGCGCGATATTGCAGATCGCCTGCCGCAGTCTCCTGACGCGTTGGGGATTGGTTTGGCTGGCGCGCGTTCTGCGGCGGATCAAGAACGCCTGCGTCGTGTGGTTTCACGGGTGTGGTCGGGCATCCCCAGTGTCACTACCAATGATCTGGAAACGGCCCTGGCCGCCGCTCCGACATTGGTAAAACCCATGCCACGTGTGCTGGTACTCAGCGGGACGGGATCCTGTTGTTTTGGTCGAGCACCCAATGGACGCATGGCCAAAGTGGGCGGACGCGGACATTTGATTGGAGATCGGGCCAGCGCCTGTGACATTGGCCTGCGTGCCTTGCGGCTGGTCATGGCAGATTTTGATCATCATGGTCGTTTGGGACCTTTGGGCGGAG
>JAOZVT010000508.1 GCA_025869455.1 Prosthecobacter sp. | reverse complement strand
TCGGACCCGTACTACGGCAGCAGATAATCTAGTATGGTCAAAACGTCGCACGCCCGGGTTTCCGTGGCGTCATTCAGTCTTTGGCCCATGCAAGGAAGCTCCGCCCCCAGTTCATTCTGGAAAAATCCCGCGCCCAACAAGGTGAATGGCTGCTTAACCAGCTTTACATGAAGATCAATGATCCCGTGGCTGAGCAGCTTCTCCAAATTTGGTTGCTCAAATCCCAGGGTACCATGCTCATCACTTTCCTGGATGCTGTCGGCATTGAGCATGATGGCAAAGGTCAGGTGGATGACCTTCCAGAAGAGATCTCAGAAGAAAAAGCCACAGCGGGCATTGACGCCCTCTTGGCCCTTTATCCGCCCCAGCAGGTGGCCCTTTATCTGCACATGTTCCAGATCCAACGCCCAGAAGGCTGGTCTGGCTTAACTGCGGCCATGGACAAGGTGGACTCCATCAAATTGTCCTAACACCGACTTCATCTATCAAAACGGCCCACACGTCATCCGTGTGGGCCGTTTTTTTTGCTATTTGAAAAGCATCAGAATTAGGGTGATTCCGCCTCCCCTTCCTCTGGGAAACGCTCCACAAAACGCATGGCGTAGTCAATGAATCGCAGAGGCACATCATCCGTGGGACCGTTACGGTTTTTGGCCAAAATCAGCACAGCTTGCCCTTTCTTGCGCTCCTCTTCCTCTTCGGTTCCCACTTCCATCTTGCCACCCGCATAGTCTTCACGACTCAGCAGGCCCACCATATCTGCATCCTGCTCGATGGAGCCCGACTCACGCAAGTCTGACAACACGGGGCGCTGGCCTTTACGGGATTCCACCGAACGATTGAGCTGCGCCAGCACAATCACCGGCACATTCAGCTCTTTGGCGATGCCTTTGATCCCCGCCGAGATTTCGGCAATTTCGATCTGACGGTTATCCTGCGCACGCCGACTGCTGGAGGTCATGAGCTGAAGGTAATCAATCATGATCATCTGGATATCATGCTGCTTCTTCATTCGGCGGGCCTTGGCTCGCATCTCCAGCACATCCAGACCAGGAGTATCATCAATCAAGATATTCGCCTTTTGCAGCTCACGCGTGGCCTTG
>JAOZVT010000507.1 GCA_025869455.1 Prosthecobacter sp. | reverse complement strand
GCTCCTTTTCGATGCACCCATGAAAGTTGGTTATCCACCACTTCCTGACGCGCAATGTTGTGACTGATGAAGTACACCAGTTGCCCGGTGGTTCCTGGCAGCACTTCCTGAAAAGCCTCCAGAACCAGCGCATTGATGAGCATATGGTTCACGGTGGCGAAGTTCGCCCCCAGCGCCATGTCATCCAGATACGCATCGGCTTCCGGTGTTCCCAGAGGTGCATAGACAAGCTGCTTATCATCGGCAGGAAAGGACAGCCCCCAAGTGCGGAAGAACCCTTCCAAGGACTTGAATTGACGTTGCGCTAAGATGTTCCCGAATCCACGCGATCCGCAATGGCTGAGGAAGGCGACACGATCATCCTGCAGGCCAAAGACTTCTGCTGTGGCACGCATCATTGGATCCTGGTCAAGCTGCACCACCTCGCACTCGCCGAAGTGGTTTCCACCTCCGTAAGAACCAAGCTGCATCATCTTGTTTTCGAAATTGGGGAAGCCATTGAAGGCGCGCATCTTGTCCAGGCGCTCGTGCAAAGTGGAGACGTTTCCGTCATGTCCTAAGTGCGAGCTATCTTCGCAACGCAGCGCCCACTCAGGAGGGATTCCCAGAGCTTCACACACGGCCTTGCTGGCTCCCTCTGTGCAAGCTTGCACACCCAGATCAGCCGACACACGACGGGACTTCTTGGCCTCGCGTTGACCGCGTCCAGCACCCGTTGGGGTGCGTGCCACGATGGCCTCAATGAGACGACGACGCACCGTGCGATCCACGATCTCATCCGACGGGATGTTCATCTGAAGCAGAGACATGGAGCACTTGATATCCACGCCCACAGGACCTGGATAGATATGCGTTGGCGAGGCCATCACGCAACCCACGGGGGCACCGTAACCTGCATGAGCATCTGGGTTCAAAACCAGGTCCGTCACACCGGGTGCGGATCGTGAGTTCAGCGCCTGCTCAATGCAGGTCTGGTCAAAGCCATTCCGTATAGCTTCCGTACCGATCACCGTGATCGGTTTACCCTTGTTATCGCGGGCAGGAAGGAAGGCTTCGGCTTCGTTGATGATGTGAAATGGAGAGGTCATGATTGGATATTAAATGGATGAAGGAAATGCCTCAGTATGGCGATGAAATTCAAGGTAAGTAAGAATCGAAGAAGGCTTGGAACAGGTGGACTGATTCGAAGCACTGTTTATCCTGTTAGCTAAGCTACTGTGTCGGCGGTTGTTTTCAGTTTCTCAGAATCCGTCAGCCCTAGCACCAGAGTATTGCCAGCACTGGTCCCAACCTCCTGCAAGGTTTGCAGATAGCGCAGTTGGAGAAGCTCGGGATTATCGCGCATCAGTTTAGCAGCATTGGCGAGGGTGCGCAGAGCAGCCGTTTCAGCGCGCGCTTTTTCAAGGCCAGCCTGGGCTTCCTGGCGCTGCTGAAGGGCAGACATAAAGCTGCGCTTCAGGTCGGCTGGCAGCATCACATCACGGATGTCCACGCGCTCCATTTTGATCCCGAGGGCTTTGGCGCGGTCCGCAACGAGTGCGAGTAGCTTGGCCCCATGATCACCCTTCTGCTGAAGAAACACCTCTGCGGTATCAGCAGCGACAATCTGGCGAAGGGCGAGCTGGATGTCTGTATATAGAACGCTAGTCACATCGCTGGTAGCCCGATGCATCATGAGTGCATCAACAACCTGGAAACTTGCCATGACACTCACCTTCAGAACCACCTGATCAGCAGTCAGAAGCTCTTGCCCCTGAACCAAAATCGCTTGTGCACGCAGATCCACACTCTTCACCTCATGACCGGAAGTCCAGAAGCGATGCTTCCCAGGAGCCAACTGGCCCAGGTAACGGCCATCTTTGAAATGGAGTGCGCTCTGATGATCTTGAACCACAAAGCTGAGGGCAAAAGTTGGGCGAAAAATGGAAATGAAGATGTTCATAAATTGAAGAATAAAAGAGTTCCTCCCGGAGGGATCGGCGGACTGGTGACGGGAGCTGTTGGGGTCAGACGCGCCGACTCTCGCCGCGACACCCAACAGCTCACAAAGTCACTAGACCGTTGTGCCAGCCTGCCTAGACAAGCCTTCACTCCGGCCATCCGGGAGGAATTTCGAGTTGTAGTACCTTTTCAGGGTAATTTGCCCTCCACCCCGATGCGCAGCGTTCGTCGGCCTATCGCCTCTGGTTGCTGCATGGAATGAAGAACAGGAATTAGTATTGCTAGCGCCGTGCCAACTTTTGGCACGGCATGGCGTGATGACGCTGTAATCCTTATAGAATAAGGGAAAGAAAAATTTTACAGGTTTCAAAGGCTCCGAAATCAGAATTCCGTAACTCGCTTTTTTCTATTTTTATAGATAGTATTTTATCTTTTTGGATAAACGGTATCACATCATCATGACTCACAAGCGAGCCACTCCACTTTTTTCATGAAAAACACTGTCGTTTTTGGTTTCTTGGGCACCTCGCTGGATCGAGCGCGGGGGGTGGATCGTTGGTCAAAATGGCGGCCTACGGTGGGGATGTGTCAGCAGGAAGATTTGCTGATCTCTCGATTGGAATTGCTGGTGGAGCCAAAGTTCATGGAACTGGCGCAGCAAGTGGTCGAGGACATCCGGAAGGTTTCCCCAGAAACGGTGGTGAAACTCAATGAGATTGTCTTTGCTGATCCTTGGGATTTTCAGCAGGTCTATGAAGGCCTGTACGATTACATAACCAATTATAAGTTTAAAACCGACAAAGAAGATTATCTCATTCACCTAACCACAGGTACGCATGTGGCGCAGATATGCTGGTTCCTGCTCAATGAGGCCAATTTCATCCCTGCGCGCTTGCTGCAAACATCCCCCGTGCGCAACAGTGATCGAGATGCCAATGCCGCAGGGCGCTATGAGATCATTGATCTGGATCTCTCCAAGTATGATCGCCTAGCCACGCGCTTTGCGCAGGAGCAGGAGAAGACGCTGGATTTCCTGAAGAGCGGCATCTCAACGAAGAGCAAGACTTTCAACAAACTCATTGAGCAGATCGAACTGGTAGCGGTGAATTCAAAAGCCCCGATGCTGATCATGGGGCCCACCGGCGCTGGTAAATCCCTACTGGCCTCACGCATCTATGATCTGCGTCACGGGCGAGCAGGCCTAACAGGAAGGTTCGTCGAAGTGAACTGCGCCACCCTCCGTGGAGATCAGGCCATGAGTGCTCTCTTTGGCCATCGGCGTGGCGCTTTCACAGGCGCGCAGGCTGACCGCCCAGGATTGCTCAAGGAAGCGGACAAAGGGCTTATCTTTCTGGATGAGATCGGGGAACTAGGACTGGATGAACAGGCGATGCTGCTACGTGCCCTGGAGGACAAGACCTTTTTACCCATGGGATCAGATAAATCAGTCAGCAGTGATTTCCAGCTCATTGCAGGCACGAATCGAGATCTGCGAGAGGAAGTTTTCGCAGGTAAGTTCCGTGACGATCTGCTAGCGCGAATCAATCTATGGACCTTCACGCTGCCCAGCCTGGCCGAACGCCGCGAGGACATCAGCGCGAACTTAGATTTTGAACTGGAGCGGTTTGCCAAAACGCATCGGCGGCAGGTAAGGTTCAATAAAGAAGCGCGCGAAGCCTTCCTGAAATTTGCCCGCAGCTCCGAAGCGAAATGGAGCGCCAATTTTCGTGACCTGAATGCAGCAGTCACTCGCATGGCGACCCTAGCGCCCAAAGGTCGCATCAGCATCAAGTGTGTGGAATCAGAGAAAATCCGCTTGCTGGATGGGTGGCGCGGCGAAAAGGCGCAGACTGAAAATTCGGTGCTGAGTGAAGAAGCCAGGGAACAGATTGATCCCTTTGATCTGGTACAGCTGGACTATGTGCTGAAGGTCTGCCAAGAAAGCAAAACGATGTCAGACGCGGGGAGGAAACTCTTTGCGATCTCTCGGGAGAGCAAGGCTAAGATCAATGATGCGGACCGTCTCCGGAAGTACCTTTCGCGCTTTGATTTGACTTGGGAACAGGTGAAATGATTGACCAACCAGGGCTAGCGATAAATTTATTAAACTCTTTGTTATCCTTCACTTGAGTGATTTGGATTTGGCCATCGTGGCTACCTGAAATGACCTTTTGATCTGCACCCGCCCCTAGAATTTGGAGCGTGATGACGCGATCTGCATGTTCGGTTAGGCGAGCTTTCGTTTTTCGTGCTTTGGTATCAATCAAACTGACCCTGCCATTGGCGGTGGCGGAGAGAGGAGTCTCTTGGTTCACATAGCTGAGAGCGAGGACTTCCGTACGGCCAGAGGGGCGTAGGGTGGTGTCTTTTTTGCCTGTGCCATTGAGACTCCAACGACGAGTTTCACCATCACTGCCGCCCGAGATCACTTCCTGACCATCAGGAGAGAAAGCGACGCTGAGAACAGGCACACTGTGAGCGGTGAATGTGCCCTCGATCTCACCACTGATGGTTTTCATGACTCGAGCAGTGCGGTCACGGCTAGCGGAGGCCACGTGGGTGCCATCTGGACTCATGGCCAAGTTCAAAACCCAATCCGCATGCGCTTCATTATTCCAAAGCTCTTTGCCATCTGGCAGGCTGAAGCAGCGCACGCGATTGTCTGCACCGCCAGTCACCAGATACTTCCCATCTGGGGTGGTAGCGGCGCAGAGCGCACAGTCACGCATTTGCACGAGGCGCTTGCGCTCCGCAGGCTTGGCATAATTCACCAGCCAGACTTCGCCACTGCGTCCAGGAACACCGCCTGCCACAGCAAGCCAGGGGCCGCCTTTAACAAAACTCAGGCCCAGCACGCGCTCTGGCATATCTGGAAGGCGTGTGCGCATTTGGCCATTGGTCGGATCCCAACTCAATACTTCATGGAAGCCACTGGTCACCAGAACCTTGCCATCACCATTCAAGGCCATGGCGGTGACGGGGATCGGCCTTGGGTATTTTTGCGGCGCTTGGATATGCTTCTCCAGAAGCAAGGCAGTGATCAATAGTTTGTTATCCTTGCCATCATAAACAGCACCTTCATTGATCCACTGCTTGATCACAGCAATGTCTTTTTCTGGCAAGGGATCTGCCTTTTTAGGCATGCGATCCGAGTCATCATGAATGACCAGCAATTCATAGAGTTCACTGCTATCTGCCTTACCAGGAACGATGGGAGTCTCTTCACTGTCTCCCGTTTTGAGCATCTGCTCATAGGTATCCAGTCGATAAGATCCTTTGGACTTTTCAGAACGATGACATTCCAGGCATTGATCGGCCAGAATAGGGACAATCTGCTTGGAAAACGAAATGGGGGCCGCCGTAGCGACACTTGCGAATAGGAAACTGGTAAAGACGAACCGCACAAGAAACCAACGTCTGCATGCAGGTGATTTGAACAAGAGAAATCAATGCGTCTTAAGCGCATCTGCCACGGCAGGTTCCAGTTCTCGAGAGCCATCTCCCCCTAGTTTTTCATCCAAGGCTTCAAGTCGGTGAATCAAATCGGCAATGTGTTTGCGCGGATACATGCCCCCCGCAGGCTGGCAAAAATGCGTGCGACAACCAAAGGGCCGATGTGCATAAATGGTACAGCGCCCGTCCTTACCCAGCAGAGGGCAGGCACCTTCAGGGTGAGATTTGAGCTGTTTACGACCGCTGGCCCGCACCCCTTGGGCGGCAAACATGGCCTCTCCAAGCGTGAGAAACGGTGTCTTTCCGGTGAGACGGAAATGGCAGCATTGCGTGCGCATCTGGCAGTCCCGCTCCAGCGGTCGCTTCTCCAGCTCCGCATAGATAGACTTCACCTCGTCAAAGGTCGCACGCAGGGCTGGATCAAGCGGTTTACGCGACACAGGCGTTTATTCTGGCACGATGATCTGGTCATTCGGCTGCACCTGGACATCCACCGATGGATTGCCTGTGCCCGATGAGAGATTGTGGACCGTGGGGGAACGTCCTGCCCGCACCAGCTTCACCTTTTTCATGCTCCCAAAGGGAGTGGGGCCACCCGCAGTCATGATGGCCTGAGAAAGCGTCATGTTTTGTTTGTATTCCACCGCCCCCGGTTTGTTCACGCCAATCACCATGACCTGACGAGAATCCTGCCCGCCCATGCTGTCTATCGAGACAAGGACATTGGGGCGTGTGTAGATTTCACGACTGATGTAGGTTTGCTCAATCGAACGCTGAAGGGCCGAAGGCGTGAGGCCCACAGCGCGGACCTCGCCAATATGAAGGAGGTTGATCGTACCATTGTCGCTAACGGTATAGACCCCTTTGATCTGGGCCACTTCATTGTCAGGAATGGCACCAACAGAGATGGTGATGCGGTCAGCTGGGCGCAATGGCAATTCACCTGCTAGAGCAGAGGATGCAGGGTGCAAGAGCAGCACCAGAGTCGCTAAAAAATAAAAGAGCGTTTTCATGGTCATACGATGTTAGAACAAATCGCCACGAGGAGTGTTCGATGGAACCGCATTTGTATGGGCGACGTGCCCGGCAGCAGCCTGTTTTTTACGTTTTTCAGGCTTGTTTCCCGCAGGTGCGGCGGTGTTGTTCGGGGAGTAATAGGTGTAGTAACTGGTGTAGTATTGATACTGCGAATCGCTGCGCAGATCGACATTGTTTAGCACCACACCGAGGACGGTGCCGCCTACATTTTCCACCGTTTGTTTTACACGCATCAGCATGTGGCGCGGTAGCTTGCGATGCTGCACCACAATCAACGTTAGGTCGGCTTCATTCGACAACACGGAGGCATCGCTCACACCGAGGATCGGAGGCGAATCAATGAGGACGAGATCAAAGCGGCTCTTAGCTTCCGCAATCAGATCCGTCATGCGCTGAGAATTCAAAACGCCCGCGCTATCAGCCGGCAGCATACCACTGGGTAAAAAGTAGAGATTCTCCACAGGCGTGCGCACCACCACTTCTTCAAGCTGAACATTGGTGGTCAAAAAGTTGGTTAATCCAACGGCATTGCTCACATCAAAAAGCGTATGCATTCGAGGACGTCGCAAGTCGGCATCAATCAACAGGACGCTGTACCCACCCTGAGCACAGACATAAGCGAGGTTGCACAGCGTGGTGGACTTCCCTTCTCCAGCCCCACCACTGGTTACGGTGATGCAGTTGGCATCCGGATTACGCCGATTAAACTCAATGTTAGTCCGCAAAATTCGATAGGCCTCTGCATCAGGATTAAAGCCGCTGGTGCGATGCAGCACAGCGACATCTTTCGGAATGACCGCCAGCACCGGCACGCCCAAGAAACGCTCCACATCATCCAGGCTTTTGACGGAGGTATCCATGTACTCCAGGAAGAAGGCGAGGCCAAAACCGAGCATCAATCCCAAAGCACCACCGAGCGCAAGGTTCAGTGCCACATTCGGTTTGGCAGGCTTTGCTTCAGGAGTCGCCACCGCATAAATGGTGGCGGGTGACTTCACCAGTTCCAAACCTGCTTTGGTTTCAAAGTAGCTGGATTTGAGCTGGAGCAGAAGATTCTCAATGTAGGCCACATCATCTGCGGCAGTTTTGTATTCGTTCTGAGCGGAACCCTGATCCAAGAGTTCCTTCTTAGCGTCTTCATTCGAAGATTTTAGTACGTCCCGCCGCTTGATGGCTGAATCTAGGCGAGTCTGGAGAGCAGCCAGGTGGGCTTCGACGGCCTCGAGAATGAGCTTTTTCTGGAGCGCTATTTCACTGTCCACACCCAACACATCGGGGTGATTGCGGCCTCGACCTGCATTGACCAAACCTTCACGTGCCACCTGTTTGGAGTTCAACTCACCGAGCATGCCCGTCACATTCGCATTCTCCAATTTCAACCCCGAGGCACGAGCCACCAATTGATCTCCATCCAACTTACTAAGTTGATCTATTTCAGCACTCAAAGACTGCACTTCCAGATCAGCCTGCAACAAGGCCTGCTCCCGGGTCATGACCATGTTATCTTCCGTGGTGCGTAAGTTAGCGCCCGGCGTGGTGGAGTTCGAACCGTTTGAAAACCATTCTCCGACGATGCCACCTTTCTTTCTGGCTTCCTGCATCTTCAGTCTGGCCTGATCACGCAACTGCTCCTGTTCAGCAATCTGCTTCCCCAGCATGTCCAGCGCTTCTTGTTTCTGCTTGGACTCCACTTCCACACGGCGGGTCATGTAGCTTTGGGAAACCGCATTGGCAATTTCGGCAGCCATGGCAGGATCCTGATCATAAAAAGTGATCGTGACAAAGTCTGAACGAACGCTGGATTGAGTGTCTAGATTCCCGCGCAATTTAGCCAGTGCAGACTGGCGATTCGGTAGAGACCAGCGTTTTTCCAACTCCAGCTTATCCACTACCGGGTAAAGCGTTTCAGGCTTCGTGATACTCTCAAACTCGTTTTTGATGACGACATCACTCGGTGCCATGAAGTCATCCGTGCTGTGCTGAAAGACCTGCACTTTATTCTGCATGCGCTCAATCTTCATCTCCACCAAACCACGGTATTTACGCGGCATGATGTAGGTGATGATGGCCGCAGTCGCGAAAACGAGGAGAAAGGACAGAACGATCAGTCCAAAGCGATTTCGGATGACCTGCCAGGAGTCTAGGGCCTGTTGCTGAAGCTCATTTCCGGTGTCGCGCATGGCACTATTGATTATCTGGAAAAGTTAGGAATCTGAAAATTCATAAACTCGCCAGCGACAGCAAGGCTGGTCACTGGCGAGTATCTTGGGCTGTTGGAGAAAACGAACTAGAAAGACGCGGTCACGCCTAACGAAACGTTATTGCGATCAAACTCGCGCAAAGCGTCATCCGACTGTAAAATTGAGTAAGAATAGCGTGCGTCGAGAGAAAGATTTTCGAGCATCTGATAGGACAACCCTGTGGAAAGTAGCAGGGAATGCTCATTCACATCTGGGCCAGCCCCACCTTCAAAGGCACTGTAAGCGTAAGAAACTCCGCCGTTGATGGCCAATTTTTTATTGATCTGGTGATTCACGTTCAGACCCGTGCGGATGGCATAACGTGAGTCATAACCCCCGATTTCTGAGGAATCATACCCCACAGAACCAAACCAGCGGGCACTCGTGCGGCGGGCTGCTTGGTAGCTAAGAGCCACTTCTGCATAAGGGGAGGTATTTTCGGCGCGGTCAGATTTAAAGAATTCTGCCCCTGCACGGAAGGAACTCGTCACGCGCTCACTCCATGCGTGGTCAACCCCTGCCAAAGCAAAGTGCGACTGTGCGTCCACATCATCACGTTCACGATAATCCGTAATCCGGTAACGATACTCAGCTGCTAGGCTGGTCCGTTTGGTCAAAGCATAGCTGAATTGCTGAGCGATTAAGACGGAAAGGCGATCTTCCAGACTAGAAACCGCGTCATCTTGATAGGCAATGCCATCAATAGTAATCGAAGTCGTCGTCGAAAAACGCTGGGACCAAGCGTAGCTCACATTGAAATTTTCAAAACCGTAGAGGTATTGACCATTGTAGAGCGTTGTGGAAGCCCCCGTAGCTACATTAGGTTCCGCCTCATATGTGAGGTAGAAATTGTTGCTGATTTTCAGCCGCTGGGAAATCTGATGCGCGATGTTAAAAGCCACACGCGCATTGTAAAAGGTGTCGTCGTAGCGTGGAATGCCATCCAGGTAGTGAATGACACCCATGTCCATGGCGATGTTCCATGGGGTGGTGGGATCAGAATCGGCATAGGTCATGCCCACGCCAGCCTGGGCGTAATAGGACTCAAAGTCCTGAAGGAATGGAGAAGGAACGGTGTAACTCAGGGAATCATAACCCCCGCGAGTCGTTAAACTCCAGGTCAGAGGCTGATCCTCACCATAATCAGCAGAAAAATCCCGAACTGCTGTCAGCCCTTGGGAAAATGCCAGAGGTGCCGTAACGGCCAAAAAGGCCGCGCAAATCATAGCATGTGATAATCGCATGGGACGCTGGTGGGTTAAAAGGGGGTAAGGCTCAATAAAAGAACCGACTTAAGGGGTGCAATTGCACGGTGAAGTCGGAACATTTCGACACTTGCGATACTTGCCATCACAAGGAACGAAGCCAGTTGCAGGAGGCTGGATCAAGTACACACCACGAATGCTGGGAGTCGGCGTGTAATCATCCTCAATGGGTTCAACGGGCAGAGGATTTTTGGAGGGATTTTTCCCAGACTCTGTCGGATCATAGGAAGCCAGAGTTGCGCTTGCATCCGTCACTGAACCTGGTGAAACCGCCGTTGCGCAGTCCATGATTACCCCGGACATTTTAGGAGCTACTGAAATACCGGTCTGAACGATTTGGTTGACCAATCCACTGTCAGCCTGAGAAGAAAGAATGGCTGCTTTGATGATCTCACACGCGCAGCCTTCATTGATGACGAGGGCATCTTCGACAATCATCAGGGTTTTGGACGGATCTTTTTGGATTGCCGCCGCGACATCTTTAGAGATGTCATCACATCCACTGGATTGAGCCTGTACGAACGCAGGAGTGGCTAAAAAGGCCATTCCGGTTAAGCAGATTGCGAGGCGTAAAGCACTCAAAACTCTCATATCTACAGGGATTTACAGGTTTCTCTAACTGGAGCG
>JAOZVT010000506.1 GCA_025869455.1 Prosthecobacter sp. | reverse complement strand
GTTGAAAATAGTTCTGGGTCTTTAAGGATTTCCTTTGCAAAGGACACACCCTCGTCTGTTATCTCATAGCCGGGTGACTCCTCCCGGACAAGGCCCTCTGCAATAGCGAAGCGAACAGCGATAGCTAATGCTGGGTCAAATCCCCAAGCCGAGACCTTCAACTCCTTGGCAGTTGAAGCATGGATAAGCAATTTTTGTCGGTCTACAGACTTCAGGGCCCAGTTGAACAAATGAAGGCGCAGAAGCCTTGAACGCCCCGCACGAGATGCAAAATGCAATATGAGTAAAACTTGGCCTATTTTATACAGCGGCCGATGCTCTGCCAGTACAGGAGATGGTTTGCGCTCAAATAGGAGACCAGACATCGGCTCAGTCATAGTCCAGCTCACAAATGGCCAGCCACCGGGCAATCATCAGGCGCGCCACCTTGCTAGCATTCGTTTCATCGAACTCGGGGGACAGCTCGCTGTTGATGCGGCGCTCGAGTCCTTCTCGAACCTGCGTCGTCAAATCCTCTGGGGTGCCCGACCAAGTCATCGACACATCTGCAACGTGATTTTCGTATTCGTTAATCAAGCGGACCAACCGAACATAGGAAACAGGTGCTGAGTCAGCAATCCTGCGAAAAAAACCCTCGGACTCCAAGAAGCTCTCCAAGGTTCGTTGCTTCAACTGTTGAACCTTGTACGTGAAATTTGCTGAATCTCGCTTCTCTCCGAGGCGGGTCTCGGTTTTACGCTGAACGTTTTGCTCGTAGGTTTCTTGGTCACCTATTAGCTCCGCCAGCACAGGTGCTGCATCATCAAATATCAGCGCCTCGCCTGCAGCAGAACGAATCTCGTTAATTTCAACTAGAAAGCTATCGCCATCGTAAAGCAATACCGTGAAATCCTCGGTCAGGAAAGGCAAGTTCCAACTTCGAACTTCAACTTCTTTGACTCGCGCATGAGCCAACAGGTCGTTTTTGTCGAACTCTGGAGTTACAAATATCCAGCGACTTAGCTTGGTCGCCCCAAGCCGTTTCTGAATATCGTCTTTGTAGGTTTTTAGTTTCCCAAGGTCCTCGGTAACCTTATCTCGCTGCTTTTCGTACAGCTCTCTGCGGTTGTAGT
>JAOZVT010000505.1 GCA_025869455.1 Prosthecobacter sp. | reverse complement strand
TTGAAAGAATGAAGCCGTCGCCCTCAGCGCCAGTGTAAGTTGGTGTAGATCGACCGTGGAGGTACACTACTCCATTTATTTCATTTTGCCGCAGAGGGTCCGGTAGTCTCGGGGGTTGCCATATTTTGAGGTTCCTGCCGCAGTCGTCAAATAACCTGTCGAAGTTCGTCGTAACTAATTGAACAGCCCCCTCTCGGGTGGTTGCTAAATCGAGCAAGATTCTATGTGCAGTAAGATCACATCCCGTGGATGGTTTCAAAGCGGATGCTACCGCTTCCTCAATATCACCCGAGGAAAAGTCCCTCTCCAGAAGCCCGAAGACTCGGTCGGCCGATATAACGCCAGAAACGCCGACTCGTCGGTCAATTTCCTGGGCTTCTTCAATAAGCTTATAGGCGGAACTGTTTTTATCAACACCAAGCTTTGAAACTACCGCGCGGGCTAAGCCAAAGAAATCAGGAAGATTCGCGCGCGCTCTTGATACTCCAGCGCCACAGAAGAAAATAACGCGCCCCTGATCTCTGGCCAGGAGTAGGTCGTCGGGGATGGATGGTCCGTCAGCTAAGAATCGCAATTGCTGGTCTCTACTTATATGTCTTGCTAAATAAATGATATGCTGCCCAATCTTATTGGTCAACTTCTACGATCTCGGCGGTTTTTTAACTTGAAAAGCTTTGGTCATTATAACGCTCGACTCTTGATTGGCCGTCGGAATAGGCTCTGCTAGCGCAAGCTGCTGCCTTCTAAAGTTTTCGATGCTATTCCATTTTTGAAGTGATAAAAACTAGCTAGGAAGAATAGGAGAATTTGTCGCCTTGTTGCCTCTGCGGCGTAATCAGAGCCAAGCGAACACCGGGTTACACTAAGCATTTGATGTATGAATTAGTTGCTGCTTATAAAAAGCCACCTCGCCTAGCCCCGAATAAATAAATCTGTCCCATTTCTTCTCCGTTCGCCGAAAGGCGTCGTTCACCATGGGCTTGCGTAGTACGGCTTTGTCCCACGAAGCGGCGTTTACTATCGGCAGCAGCCGACCAGTATGTATCGTTCGCCGGCCGGGCTTAGAAAGGCTTCCGGCATAGCCGGCCATTCGCTCAGCGTAGAACTGTCTG
>JAOZVT010000504.1 GCA_025869455.1 Prosthecobacter sp. | reverse complement strand
GATGAAGGGGGCGGCCTGATTGACCACGATCATGGTGCCGTCTGCCAGATAACCCACGGCCTGATGCTTGTCTTTTCCGGGCTTGGTCAATGACAGGGAAAGCTCATCCCCAGGATTAAGCTGAGGCTGCAATGAAATGGCGAGGTCATTGAAGCTGAGTACCGTTAAGCCACGAAGTCGAGCGACTTTGGCCAAATTTTCATCATTGGTGAGCAGCCTCGCATTCAGCTCACGCGCTAGGGAAACGAGGCGTGTGTCCACCGGAATCTCTTGGTTGAATCCGGGTGCGTCTTCATGGATGGACAAGCGCAGGTCATCCAGTACTCGCATCTTTTCCATGACTTCGAGACCGCGTTTCCCACGGATAACTTTTTGTGGCTCAGCAGAATCCGTGAGACGTTGCAATTCGTCCAAAACGAAGCGTGGAACCACCAAGGCTCCACTTAGAAAGCCTGTCTGGACGACGGCGGTGATGCGGCCATCAATGATGACATTGGTATCTAACAAAATGGGTTCGCCTTCGGAGCCATCGCGACGGAAACGCACATAGGGGATGAGGAAGGCAAATTGATCCCGATCACTGCGTAGAGCGAAGGTGACGCCAAAAAATGCCAGAGAGGCATAGATCAAAATTTCGACGACGTTTCTCACCGCTTCGCCCTCATTCATGGACTGAAAGTAGCTGAGCTGGAAGACACCAATACGGGTGATCAGCCAAGCGCAAAAAAGACCAATGGCCAAGCCGAAGGTGGCATGGGAAAAGTCACGCAGACTGAAGCGGGCAAAAAGGATATCCAGGGTCAGAAGCAGGCCCATGATGGCAGCGCCCGTGAGAGCGCCCATCCAGGCTGGCTGCTGAAACCCAAGTGAAATCGTGATACCCGTGAAAACGAAAAGGGCGAAAAAGAGGGCTCTGACGAGCCGGATGGACCACGTGGAATTCATGCTGGACAAGACTAGGGCAACTCTAGTGCCATCTGAGCAAAGTGACGAGGATAAATGAGGTGTATGACTCAACTCATGACCCAAGCTGAGACACAGCCCTCATGCGCCTGCTGCGCAGTCGCAGCAAAGTCGGCCAGATACCCTCTGCCAGGCTTCTGTTGTGGCCAACTCACAGAGCGCGTAGAAAGATCTGCGTGCAGGTGAATCGTCCCTTCGAGGAGATCAAACTCGATCTCATCTCCATCTTGGATGGCTGCAATCGGACCGCCAACGGCAGCTTCTGGGGAACAATGAATGCCCATGACGCCATGAGATACTCCTGAGACACGACCATCAGAAAGGAAGGCAACTTGACCATCCAATTCCGGCACAGCTAGGGCGGCACTGGCGACCAACAGCTCTGGCATCCCGGCGGCAATTGGGCCGACCCCTCGAAGGACCACAAAATGACCGGGGCGAATCTGTTTGGCCGCAGCTGCTTCCGAGACGGCTTTCACACTTTCAAAGCAGATGGCCTGTCCTTTGAAGCGCGGACTTTGCCTGGAGGAGACTTTGAAGACCATGCCATGAGGTGCCAGATTGCCGAAACAAATTTGCAGGTCGGCGTAATCTTTGAAAGGCTTGCCCAAGGGCGCAATGAGTTCCTGATCCAGAGGTACATCAGGACAAGACTCAACATTCTCAGCCAAGGTTTTGCCTGTGACCGTGATGCATGAGCCATCCAGCAGGCCGGCTTTGAGGAAGTGACGCAACAGCATGGCGGTGCCGCCGATACGATGCAGGTCCGCCATGGTACCGCGACCACGGGGTGCAAAGTTGCAGTAAACCGGGGTGCGTCGGCAGATGGCTTGAACATCCCGCAGGGTGAAATCAACCCCTGCTTCGCGCGCGACGGCCAAGATATGCAAGACACCATTGGTGGAGCCTCCCATGGCGGCGATGGCCGTCATAGCGTTGGTGAGGGCTGCCTTCGTCAGGATTGTGCGCGGACGGAGATCCAGCTCCAGCAGGCGACGCATGGCTTGACCCACGCGCAGGCAATCATCTTTTTTGCCATCATCCACGGCGGGTATGGATGAAGTGTCTGGCAGACTGAGGCCCATCGCTTCCAGGGCGATTCCCCAGGTGTTAAAGGAGGCTGCAATGCCGCAACCACCTGCTCCGGGACAGGCAACACGGATGATGTCCTCGGATTCCTGGACAGTCATGCTGCCATTGTTGGCCTGGGCTTGTGAATCATAGGAATCCAGAATGGTAACCGGCTTTCCTGCATGACAGCCCGGAAGGATGCTGCCGCCATTGACGACGAGACCGGGATAGTTGAGCCGTGCCAAGGCCATGGCAAAAGCAGGGCCATTTTTGTCGCAATGATGAAGACCAATCATGCCATCATAGCAATGGGCGCTGGTCACCATTTCCGCCCCATTGGCCATAAGATTTCGTGAGACGAGAGAGGAGGCCCCGCCTTCATGTCCTTGAGTGATGTTGTCACTGACTCCTGAAACCCCAAAGGGGAAGGCGATCAATCCTTCTTCCGCACAACCTTTCTGGATCAATCTGGCTAGCTCATGCGCGTGCATGTTGCAGAGATTCCCTTCGAGAAGCGGGGTAGCGATACCGATCTGTGGTTTGTCGAAATCTTCCGGTTTAAAACCCAATCCCCAGTAAAATGATTTAACACCGCGTTGCCAGCCGTGAGTGAGGGAAGAGGAGTTCCAATTGAGGGGAGGGGTTGCCATGATAATGTGTGGCTTTTTAAACGGGAGCCAGGTGAAGGAACAAACAAAAAGTCGAGGAAGACGGTTCTTACAGGTGAACTTTTGGGAAACGTCCTTTCTGAGGTTCTCGATAAACGCTGATTTCGACTGGAGGTCGTGTGCAAAAAAAACTCCCGACCAGGAGCACTGGTCGGGAGTCGAATGAAGGAATCTTTAAGACTCCGACAGGATTAGAAGCTGACGCTCAGCTTCACACCACCGAAGATTTCGCTGTCCTGAGCATTCAGGGTGTGGCGAGCGTCGAGGGAGATGTTGTAAGCAATGTATGGGGTCAGCGTTGCAGACTTTGTCAGCTTGATTGGAGCGGACAGGGAAGGCACAACGTGTGTGAAACCACCGGAGGCAGCGCCAGCAACGACACCACTGGTGTAGTAGTCGTTAGCGTAACCAGTCTTCACAGCTGGCACGAGGCTCAGCCAAGAAGTGACTTCGATTGGCAGGTCAGCACCCACTTCAGCGTAGGAACCGCCGATGCGGAAGTCATAGTAGTAGCCAGCGTACACGTTCACTGGACCTGCAGCTGCTGCCACAGTGATGCCGACTTCGTCAGCGCCAGAAACGTTGCCTTCGCCAGTGCCGTTGAGAACACCGCCGTTGGTGCCAGAGAAGCCGTCGAAGAACTCATAGTGAGTGTAAACGAGACCGAAGGTGGCGAAACCAGCGTCGTAGTTAAGGGATGTTGTCAGGTCGAGCTCCGAGTAGTCGAAGTCACCGCTGCCAAATGGAGCGCCGTTACCAGCTGTGGTGTCAACAGTGCTGGAGTACAGAGCACCCAGACCGAGGGACAGCTGCTCAGTCAGAGGCAAGCTCAGGCTAAGGCCAGTCCAAACGGAGTTGTCCGCGAACCAGAGGCCACGGTAATAGGTGCGTGTGTCGTAACCCACTTCGAGGGTTGCGCCAACGGTGTCAAACAGTGCGCCAGACTCTTCTGGAACAACTTGTGGGGCAACTTCCTTGGAAGGGGCCATTGTGCCTGCAACTGCGCTCAGGCTAGCCGTAGCTGCGAGAACGAGTGCTGACTTCGTGATGACGGAGGTCATGCTCTTCAATTTCATGATGGTCGATTTTGGTTTGTTGATGAGTGGAGGTTGGTCCGGGAGACCTCCCACCGTTCCGACTAATTAAACCAGTGTGAGGAACATTGCCAAGTTTCTTTTCTGAAAATTATCGGTCCGTTCACATTCTGGTTGACTGCGCGAACTTGGCTCATTTTCAAGATGTTACTTGGCCAGGACAATGCGCAGACCTGCAGGAGTAATCTCCAGGCTCTGAATGCCTGCCAGGAAGCGCTGGAGTGCAGGGTCCTTTTCCAGATTTTCTCCCGCAAGGTTGACTCCCTTAATATCCCCCAGCCAAGCATTGGGCATCGGAATTCCACCGAGGTGAACATCGCGCACGACAATGGCAACTTTTTTAGCAGGGTCCATTTGGGCGCCTAGAGAGAGAGTAAGCCGCAGATTGCTGCCAGAAATGAGAGGCACCCCGGAATCTTTGGGGACAGGTACAACCATTGTCGCGGAGATGCTGTCTTGGCCTAGATCCACCTTCACCGTATCGCCTAGGTTTTGACTGGCCAAGTAGGCGTTGATCTCTTTGGCGGTAATCACCAAGGTGCGTTCCTGCTCCCCTGGAGATGCAGCAGGCGCATCTGGCATGTTGGCGGATGCATCCAGAACGTGCAGCTTCGCATCAAGCGTTTGCTGCTCACTTTGCGTGAGCGTCACCGGTTGGATCGGGCTAGCGTAAATGTTACGCTTGATCCACCAGGCCGTGGTGGCTGCCGCTAGACCGCAGCCCAGCATAAAAACACCAAGGGTGATGAGAATGATGCTTTTCCAAGACGGACCCTGGCGCATCGCTGGCTGAGCCGCAGGAATCGAAGAGTCGCTGCTGCCAGCTGGAGGTGGTGTAGGATAGTTTTCCATAGGGGTGAAACGTGTTGACGGTGAGAGTTATGAAATCATTCGACACCCACCGCCATTCCACGTTGGCACTTTCTATGGAATCACCCTCACGGGATCTTCAGCGACTGACCTGGACGGATCAGATCGGAAGACAAGCCGTTGGCTGATTTGATTTTAGCCACCGTGGTGCCGCGTTTTCTGGCAATGCCGTAGAGGGTATCTCCTTTGACCACCTTATAGCTACCGCTGGATTTTTTGGCACTGCTCTTGGTAGAGGATTTGGGCTTGGATGAAGAAACCGTCTTTTTGGGGCTGCTAGAGCTGCTGCTCGTCTTCGGCGTGCTGGAAGATGCATGGAAAGCATACGGATCAGCCTCCATCGGGGCAGGCGGCGGCGTGTACGTCGGTGGCGTGGAGTAGCCGCTGCTCTGGGCGCTACCTGATTGCCCTGGGTACGGATTGTAGCCCCCATCATTGCCGTAATTCGACACGTACGGATCGCTCCCACCTTGCTGGCCAAACGGGCTCTGACCATTTTGACAAGAGCTCAGGAGAGAGCAGGCGGCGACAAAAGACAGGAGGCGTGCAGCAGGGAACATTGTGGGCAAGAGAAGGTTAAATGTCAGGTTCAGACAAGACTGAGTATGGTTTTCGGTTTGCTTTGTTCAACATGAAACCTTGCCCCTCGTCGTTGCGTTCCCTCTTGTCTGCGCTGCGAAATCGCAAAAAACCAAGTCTTGCGGTTTTCCCAGCGCCTTTCTAGTCTGCCATCCCCATACATGAAAATCGGCTTTAATCTCCTCCTCTGGACCGGTCACGTGACCGAAGAAAACTTTCCCGTCATCGAAAAACTCAAGGCTGCCGGCTATGACGGCGTCGAGATCCCCATCTTTGATGTCAGCAATCCTGGCCATTTCGCCCAGATCGGTCGCGTCCTGAAAGACAATGGTCTGGAAGCAACTGCCGTGACCGTATTGCCGGATGAAGAGCACAATGCCATCAGCTCCGTAGCGGCCAACCGCCAGGGAGCCATAGACCACCTCAAGCGCGTTTTAGAGTGCGCTCACAATGCAGGCGTGCAGACCCTCTGCGGCCCTTATTATCAGGTGTTAGGCCAGTTTTCCGGCAAATATCCTAGCGAAGAAGAGCTAAACAACGCCGCCGAAGTACACCGCGCCATCTCTCCCATCGCAGAAGCTGCCGGGGTGAAACTGGCGATCGAGGCCCTGAACCGCTTTGAATCTCACCTGCTGAACACCATGGAGCAGGCCTCCAGCTACGTGAAGCGTGTGGATCACCCGAACTTCGGCACCATGTATGATACCTTCCATGCGAACATCGAAGAAAAAGATCCCTTCGCTGCCATCGAGACCGTCTTTGCCTCCGGCAAGCTGCATCACGTGCACATTTCTGAAAACGATCGCGGCACCCCAGGCCGTGGCCACATCAACATCACGGAGCAGATCCAAAAGATCAAATCCCTCGGCTATGACGGATGGATGACCATCGAGGCCTTCGGCGGTTCTCTGCCAGATCTCGCTGCCGCCACTCGTGTCTGGCGTGACTTCTTCCCATCTCCTGATCAAGTTTATCTGGAAGGAATCGAAGTCATTCGGAAAGCCTGGAACAGTTAAGCCGTTCACAAGGTCTAGCCGCAAAACTTATTCATCCCATTTTAATCAGACACTCCAACCCATGAATACTGAAACGTCCCCAACAACACGCCGCGAGTTCATCGGCAAAACCGCTGCCACAGCCACAGTCGCCACCGTTGCCAGCAGCGGTTTGACCATCGCTCAATCCGCCAACGTCGCTGGTAGCGACCGTATCAAAGTCGGCCTCATCGGCACAGGCGGCCGTGGTTCAGGCGCAGCCAATCAGGCCCTGAGCACTAAGCAAGAAGGCGTGGTTCTTCACGCCGTGGCAGATGCCTTCAAAGAAAAAGCCGAAGGTGCCCTCTCCAACCTGCGCACCAAGCACGCAGACAAAGTGGAAGTGGACGACTCCCGCATCTTTGCAGGTCTAGACGCTTATAAGAAAGTCATCGACAGCTGCGACCTCGTCATCCTCACCACCCCTCCCGGCTTCCGCCCGTATCACTTCGAAGCCGCCGTGGACGCAGGCAAAAACATCTTCATGGAAAAGCCCGTGGCCGTGGACGCCCCAGGGGTCCGCAAAGTGCTAGAAATGGCCAAAGTCGCCGAAGAAAAGAACCTCAAAGTCGTCGTCGGCCTTCAGCGTCGTTACCAGAACTGCTATCAGGAAGCTCTGAAGCAGGTCAAGGAACAGAACATCATTGGCGATATCGTCTCCGGCCAGGTTTACTGGAATGGCGGCGGCATCTGGTTCCGTGATCGTCAGCCCGGCCAGTCCGAACTCATGTACCAGATCAACAACTGGTACTTCTTCACCTGGCTCTGCGGTGACCATATCAACGAGCAGCACATCCACAACATTGACGTGGCCAACTGGTTCATCGGTGGCCACCCCGTCAGTGCTCAGGGCATGGGCGGTCGCGAGCAGCGCACGGACAAAAAATTCGGCCAAATCTTTGACCACCACTACGTCGAGTTCACCTATGAAAACGGTGTCCGCATCAACAGCCAGTGCCGTCACCAGTCCGGCGTGTACAATGCCGTGCGTGAAGAATTCACCGGCACCAAAGGTAAGATCTACCTGGACAACAAGCCAAACTGCTACGCCGTGGATCACAAAGGCAACGTCATCTGGAAATACCGTCCAGGTGGTGCTGCCGCAGGAGCCGACGAAGGCGAAACCAAAGGCAAAAAAGGCCGCCGCTCCGGTGACCCTGATCCATACCAGACCGAGCACGACGTGCTCCAGGCCGCGATCCGTGACAACACACCGATCAACAACGCAGCCTACGGCGCTCACTCCACCATGACCTCCATCCTTGGGCGCATGGCCACTTACTCCGGTAAGGAAATCAAGTGGGAAGAAGCCTTCAACTCCAAAGTTCAGCACATGCCAAACATCGTCACCGCCGAGACCGAACCCCCGGTCAAGCCAGACGCCGAAGGCGGCTACCCAGTCGCCATCCCCGGCGTCAAAGTCGAAGGCGTAGAAATCGTCTAAACGGACTCCCGAAAACTCAGCATGGAGCACAGGCATAAACTCTAGCATGGAGCACAGGCATCCTGCCTGTGTATCATCTCAGCATCATCCTGCTTGCGTATCAGAACAGCCAAAATAGCTATTCCCCATAAAATGAGTTTTCGGAAAACCCCCTAACCTTAAATCCGTATTCCGTCCTCAAACGCGGAGTTCAGATTGAATCCTTCAAGAGACCCCGGTTTGCCACATGGCGAGCCGGGGTTTTTTGTTCATACGGCCCAGAAACTTCCACGTCTTGCGGCCTGTTTTCAGCATCTCGCGGAACCCCGTCCACGGTCAAGCCCTCATCCCTCGTCCCCAGCCGCAGAGCGGCGTCCGTATCATAGCCGCGTCCTTTCAAGGCGCGGTTCCTCACCCCAGTACCGCCTTCTCTCATCGCGTCGCAGCGCGACGCCCGAACAGCCCCAGTCGTTAGATCTTATCCCCCGCGTGCTGTTTCCTCCGCCCTTTCGGAAATCTATGCCCTCGCGTGCATTAAAGAACGGGGAGCGCACGCGCCTTCGCGTGCATTAGAAGGCACCCTCGCCTTCTAGGTTCCCGCACCCTCGTGTTCCTCACCCTAAATTCTTGCCAGGCCATCCTAGGGCAGCTTTGATAGGTGAAATCATCCATCGTTCCTCCGCTCTCCCGAATGCCACGCCCCACCAAAGCCAAATTCGCCCCCAGGAGAGAGCTCGTCTATCCAGGCAAAGCCCTACTCTGGAGCGCATCTACATTGGCCGTCGGTTCAAGAATGACACGGAAAGGCTGGAGAAGCTGTTTGAGCTTTATACCCAGATGACCGCCAACCAGCCCGCTACCAAGTAAGCCGGAAAACCCAGGAAATCATGAGTGACGAAAAGTCCATCCGTCTCACCCCGCCGCCCGCTGACTACAACGACTGGCTGGGTGAACTGAAAACCCGCATTCACACTGCCCAGCAACGGGCCACATTGGCGGTGAACAGCGAACTGGTGCTGCTTTACTGGCAAATCGGGCGCGACATCCTCGCCCGCCAAGCCGCGCAGGGGTGGGGAGCGAAAGTCATTGACCGGCTCTCCCAGGATTTGCGCACCGCGTTCCCGGAAATGAAGGGGTTTTCTACCCGAAACCTCAAGTACATGCGGGCCTTCGCCGAGGCATGGCCGGATGGGGAAATGGTGCAGCAGCCTGCTGCACAATTAGCATCGGGGAAATTGTGTGCAGCAAGCGCTGCACAAATCGAACCCAAAGAAATGGTGCAACAGCCTGTTGCACCATTTGTGCAAGGGGCGCTTGCCCAATTGCCGTGGGCTCACCACGTGATCCTGTTGGACAGACTACCCGGCCCGGAAACGCGCAAATGGTATGCAGCCAAGGCCATCGAGCACAACTGGTCGCGCAACATCCTGGTGATGCAGATCGAATCCCGCCTGCTGGAGCGCAGCGGCGCGGCTGTGACCAACTTCACCCTCACCCTGCCCAAACCCCACTCCGATCTGGCGCGGGAATCCCTCAAAGACCCCTATCGCTTCGATTTCCTCAGCCTGACCGAGAAGGCGCAGGAACGGGAGATCGAAAACGCGTTGGTCAAACATGTCACCGACTTCCTGCTGGAGCTGGGGGCGGGTTTCGCCTTCGTTGGCAGGCAGGTGATGCTGGATGTGGGGGGCGAAGAGTTCTTGATGGACTTGCTCTTCTACCACCTCAAGCTGCGCTGTTATGTGGTGATCGAGCTGAAGGCAGGAAAGTTTAAACCTGAGCATCTTGGGCAATTGAGTTTTTACCTGACGGCGGTGGATGCCCAGGTGAAGCACCCCCAGGACGCCCCGACCATCGGCCTGCTGCTGTGCAAGAGTAAAAACAAGGTGGTGGCTGAATACGCCCTGCGCGACAAGGCGCAACCGCTCGGCGTGGCCGAATACCAACTGGTGGAATCCCTGCCGCCTGAACTCCAAACCAGCCTTCCTAGCATCGAGCAGATCGAAAGTGAACTGGCGAGCGGCGACCTGTCGGAGGAGGAAAAGGCATGAGCCACCTGATCCTATACACTTCTGATGATGGCCGGACACGGCTGGATCTCCGTGTGGACGGAGAGACGGTGTGGCTGACCCAGCTTGAAATCGCCGAGCTGTTTCAGACGACAAAACAGAACGTCTCCCTTCATGCGCAGAACATCTTCGAGGAAGAAGAACTGAATCCGGAGGCAACTGTCAAGGAATCCTTGACAGTTCAAACCGAGGGAAACCGGAAGGTGAAACGTTCCATCACCTATTACAATCTGGACCTCATCCTGGCCATCGGCTACCGGGTTCGTTCTCCGCGCGGCACGCAGTTCCGCCAATGGGCCACGGCACACTTGCGGGAGTTCATGGTGAAGGGCTTCGTGATGGATGACGAGCGCCTGAAGAACCCTGGCGGCTGGGATTACTTTGATGAACTGCTGGAACGCATCCGCGAAATCCGCGCTTCTGAGAAACGCTTTTACCAGAAGGTGCGGGATCTCTTTGCGCTGAGTTCCGATTACCAGATCAAAGACAGGGAGACGAACCTATTCTTTGCCGAGGTACAGAACAAGCTGCTGTATGCGGCCACGCGCCACACGGCCGCCGAACTGATCGTGAACCGTGCAGACCCAGCCAAGCCCAACATGGCACTGACCCACTGGGCCGGAACCCGCGTGCGCAAGACAGATGTTGTGGTGGCGAAAAACTACCTCACTGCCGATGAGATTGACACGCTGAACCGGCTTGTGGTCATCTTCCTGGAACAGGCGGATCTACGTGTGAAACAACAGCAGGATCTGACCCTGGATTTTTGGCGCAAGAATGTGGATAGGCTGCTGGAGTTTAACGACCAGCCGGTCCTAGAAGGAGCGGGCTCCGTGAGCCATGAACGGATGACGACCATTGCCGCTTCCCGATATGAAACCTTTGACCAAAACCGCCGCCGGAACGAGG
>JAOZVT010000503.1 GCA_025869455.1 Prosthecobacter sp. | reverse complement strand
AATGATTCGCAGGCCGCCTTGCTGGGCGAGGCGTGGGTGGGCGCGGCCAAGGATTGTCAAAATGTCTTCATGATCACGCTGGGCACAGGTGTTGGCGGAGCCATTCTTTGCGATGGTCGCTTACTTAAAGGGGCCATTGGTCGTGCGGGTCATCTGGGGCACACTTCGACGGACGCGAATGCGCCGCTGGATCTCTACGGCACTCCCGGCAGCCTTGAGGTGGCGATTGGCAATAAGACCATTCAGGAGCGTGGAGATGGCCGCTACGCCACTACCCACGCTTTGCTGGATGCCTATGCCGCTGGGGATACTCACGCGGAAAAAGTATGGCTGGAATCGGTACGCCATCTCGCAGTCAGTATGGCCAGTTTGATCAATGTGCTCGATCCTGAACTCATCATCCTGGGCGGTGGCATTTCCATCGGGGCAGGGGATCGGCTGCTGAAGCCGCTGGCGTCTTATCTGGATCAGTATGAGTGGCGGCCGGGTGGAACCCGCGTCCGTTTGGCCCTGGCGGCCCTGGGTGATGAGGCTGGTCCCTATGGTTCCGTGCGCAGTCTGCTCTGATCCAGTCCGGCACATCTGTGTGGATCTCTATTTGACCCGTTACGACTGCTCGCCATCGCTTGCTTGTGGCTGATGAGAGTTCTCCGATAGATCGTGCCCGCTTGCGCTCCAACCAATGGCGCAAGCTCCGCTCCGTTTTGCTCAGCGTCACCGCTGCTGATGGTTTCTATGCACACAAATTTCAGGCATCCGGTGTGCATGTGTCTTCCATGAATGGTGTGGAAGATTTCATCCAGCAGGTGCCATTCACGACCAAGGCTGAGCTGCTGTCAGATCGGCTGGAGCATCCGCCTTTCGGCACGCACCTCACTCAGCCTCTGGAAAATTACACGCGCTTTTGCCAAACCAGCGGCACCAGCAGCGGTCAACCTGTGGCGTGGCTGGACACGCCGGAAAGTTGGGAGGCCATGCTTGCGTGCTGGCGGAACGTTTATGAAGCCGCCGATTTGGTGAAGGGACAGGACCGAATTTTCTTCGCGTTTTCGTTTGGCCCTTTCCTGGGTTTTTGGACGGCGTATGAAGCGGCCAATGCGCACTACCTCACGC
>JAOZVT010000502.1 GCA_025869455.1 Prosthecobacter sp. | reverse complement strand
ATTTGGAGCGCGTTAAATCAGCCTTGTTCGTCAGTTGCCTTTCCCATGCCCCGAAATTTCCAGTGAGTTTTCTGCCCGACACTGAAATGCAGATTTTCTCATGCTCCAATCAACGCCAAGTTTTTACGCGTGGTTTTGGGGCTCAAGGCAAAATGGCCGAAGAAATGGGTGATGCGCTGGTGGTGCAGGCGGATGACCTCAAGGGTTCTTTTGTGTTGAGGTTGCCTTTCCTGAAGAATGAAAATGAGCTTCCTGACGCTTTGATTTTGGCACAGAAGCCAGGGCTTAAAACCTTGGGCGAAGGCATTGAATGGATGCGCCAATCACTGAAGAACCCCATTCCCGCAGTAGGTGTGGTGGAGCATCAGGGGAGGCACTGGAGCTACTTCCACCATTTAAGCTCTTCAGATCAATTCTGGATGCCTAAACTGAACACCACGCTGGCCTGCGATTACGGAGAATTGATTGGCAAAACCTACCTTCATCAAAATCATCCTGAAACCCAAACTGAAACTTTTTGGTTCATCATGGAAGCTCAGCAGATGCTGAGTTTCAAATTGAACGAGACGGGAGCCATGACTCACAACGTCTTTAAAGTATCGCCAGATTTTTTATCTCTCGGAGGGATGGGCGGTGCACTCCCGGATGGGGTCAAGCCTGAAGAACTTCCAGTTTGGCCTAAAAAGTTTGTCTTGAATGGACCGTTCCTAGCAGCCCTTTGGCGCAAGGATGCAGAGTGGCCTTACCTTGTCTGCTGGGTGGACAGCGATGAAGTCATGGAGCTGAAGTGAGCTAGAAATCCGTATCAGGCTTGCCAAGATCGAGTTCCTTGATCCACACGTTTCGATACCGGACATCGTGTCCTTCGCATTGGAGTTTGAGGCCCTGAGGGCTGTCGGTGATGCCTTTGCCACCGTCATTTCCACCATCCACACCGGAGTTTGGGCCGCCCCAGACTTTCTGGATTTCGACATTGGTGTGTACTTTCTGACCATTAAAGTACATGGAAACGAGAGGCTTCTTCACCATAACGCCCTTTTCAAAACGAGCGGCGCGGAAGGTGATGTCGTAGGCGTTCCATTTCCCCAGTCCGGCGAAGGCCTGATAGGGGGACTCGGTTTCATTGATCACGGCCCCCATGCCATGCGGGGTACGATCCCCTTCTTGGATCTGGATTTCGTAGCGATTTTGGAGATAAACACCGCTGTTGCCACGAGGATTCATGACGAGGAATTCGACGTGCAGACGAAAGTCGCCGTAGGCCTTTTTGGTGACGATATCAGCGGCCCCGTATTTACCACCGTCGGCGGCGCGATCATCCGTCATGATGCAGGTGCCACCATCCACGGGATCTGTGACGACTTTCCATTTGATGGGAAGGACGGAGGAGAAACGAGGCCCCTTCCAGTAGGTCCATTTGCTGTCCAACATCTCGCGGCTGCCATCCAAGATGACTTCGGCTTCAGCGATAGGTTTGGCACCCACTCCAACGGCACCGTCATCGGCACGTAGGCAGTGAGTGAGACTGAGAAGGATGAGGGCGGTTAGGCTGCCTTTAATCATGGTTATGATTCATAACGTGCCCAGAGGTGCCGCTCTGGCAGAAAGGCTAACGAATGCCTGTTTCTGCCGCACGAAAAAATCGGACTCGCACCCAATCGACCAAACAAACGGTCCCCCAACCAATCAGGATCCCTAAAAGGGCAGAAGGCGGGATGTCACTGGGCCAGTGAGCCGCCACGTAAAGACGCGAGTAGGCCACCAACCCGGCCACGCCATACATGAAGATGCCCCAGCGACGATGGAAAAGCGCAATGACTGTGGCCAAGGCAAACATATTGACCGTGTGACTGCTGGGAAAGGACTTCCCACGAGTTTCCTTGCGTGGCTTGCTGGGATGTTGTTCGGGGGCTTTGAAGAGCCGGAGGAAATCCGGTTTCCCTGGGGCTAGATCGCGCACCATGAGACCTTCGACAGCATCTCGGGGTCGCACACGTCCGATGGTTTTTTTAAGCGTGTTAGAAACCACGCCATCCCCCAGGCCCACGGCCAAGGCGATGCAGAGAATCAGCAAACGTCCCTGCTTACCGCCATGCCAAAGAACCAAGAGAACGATCAGAGCAAAAAGAGGAATCCAAGCATTGATGGCCGAGACCGCCGGCATCAGCCAGTCTAACCAAGAGTGCGTCCACTCAAGATTGATCTTCTTTAGAAGCTGGAGATCCCAGGAAAACATCATGGCTGTTTTGTCTGTCCAGGTTTCTCCCAGGAGAGAAGATTGTGCCCGAGGAACACATCAAAGATGCGGCTATTACCCTCACCCAATTTCACTTCGACTCGGCCCATGCGTTCCACTTTTTCGAAACGTTCGGCGAGCACCTTGAATAGATTCCCCGGTTTCTCACGACCGTTTTGGAAGATGAGCGCATCATCGCCCAGACGCTCCTCAGCACCAGGCCAGACCTCATACTGAGACACCACTTTGCCAGAGCGTTCCCAGCGATAGGTGCGCGGGTGCTGAGGCATGGTGAAGGCAAGTTGAGCCGCATCGTAGCGGTAGCCAGTCACTAGGACGAAAGTGTTTTCTGGACGCGGAACCTTGTCCAAAAACTTCCCAGCCTGAATACCCGTTTCCTTCCATTCACAGAGATCGTGAAGTTTCTTGAGCTTGGGGTTTCCTTTGAGTCCCGTCAGGAACACGACAAAGGCAAGAACATGCGCCAGGATGAAAAAACCTGCACCTACCCGAAGTGGCCATTTCCTCCAGAAAGGACGCGCCTGAAAGGGGAGCCAATCACGCAGCCAAGCAGCCAACAGGATGAAGGCAGGCAGATAGAAGACAGCAGGCCAGTTGGGATTGATTGCCTGTCGCAGCGACAGCCCAAAAAAGGCCAGCAGAGGAGGCGCAGAGCATAGCAGTAGATAGAGAGAGCCGCGATCCAGACTGCGCCGGTTACGAATGCAGAGAACCAAGACAGTCAGCAAGGCTACGTAGGTGATGGGAGAATAGACCAGGGCCTGCAAGGCCGGGAACTCCAACGTGCGCCCAATCCATTCGGCAAAATCCAGGCTCTTCGCATCGAAGTGATGCTTCGTATGCTCCAAGGTGATCCATTGGTGCTTAGCATTCCACCCGAGAACAGGCGTGATGAAGGCCATGCCGATGAGCATGGAAGCCCAAAAGCCAATGTTGCGTAGCAGAGGTCGGTCTTTTCTTGAAAAGACGGCGAAGGCAATCATCAGTGCGGGGAAGCCCAGCATCATCTGCTTACTCAATGTGCCAAAACCGATGGTGAGCGCTAGGGCACCCCAACGCCAAGGGCAGCTAGGCTTTTCCGCTGCTAACCAAAACAGGAGGAGGGCTAGTGACCAAGAAAAGACCAACGGAGCATCAATGGTGAAGAGGAGATTGAGGCCGATGTTTCCCGGTGTCAGCACCATCAAAAGTGCGGTCAAGAAACCTGTGCGCGCATCAAATAGGCAGCGAGTGAGGGCAAAAATGGCAGCCAAGGTGGCGCTGCCAAAGATGAGGGGCGCGAGTCGGATGCCCCATTCCGCATTGCCAGTGAGCCAACCCACCAAGCCCATGAGCCAGCCGATCATGGGAGGCTTGCTAAAATAGCCCCAATCTAGGCGGCGGCCCCAGTCCCAGTAGTAGGCTTCATCACCCGCCAGATCCAAATGGGCGGTGAAAAACATCAGGAACCCAAGGCGAAAAACAAAGACACCTGCCAGCAACCAGGTAAAACGGCGTGTCCAGAGAGCTTGAGAATGAAGGTCTATTGAGGTAGTCAAGAGGGGTAGGCTAGGCGGGGATTTCCTGCTGGCAAGGTGTGCCATGATTTAGCTCCGCTGAATTTGCATGCAAAAGTGCAACGTTGGCCCTACCTCTGCGGTCTAAACCGATATGTCTGCGACTCCCGATTCATCCACTCTGACAGGGAACCTGCTTTTGGCTGTGCCCTCCATGCGGGATCCGAATTTCAAACGCGCCGTTATCTTTGTCGCGGCTCACACCACGGAAGATGGAGCTTTTGGCTATGTGCTGAATCGCCCGCTGGATCAGCGCGTGGCAGATCTTTTGCCAGATCAAAGCCTGGGTGCCCTGGGCCAAGTGCCCGTTTTCATCGGTGGCCCCGTAGCTACGGACAAATTGGCTTTTGCCTCCCTGCAATGGAATCGCAGCAAAAGCACCCTGCGCTGCCAGACTCATTTGTCCGTGGCAGATGCCATGCATGAACTCAGCCTGGGCCACGAGGTACGTGGATTTGTCGGCTACTCCGGCTGGACAGGTGGGCAGATCGAAGGGGAGATCCAACGGAAATCCTGGATCATCTCCCCCGCGAAAAAAGTCATCCTGACGGTCGAAAAACCAGCCTCCATGTGGAGTGCGGTCATGGAAGACCTAGGTCCGATGTATGAACTGATGGCAGGGACACCTGAAAATGTGGAGCTTAACTGAGCGAACTCAGGAAAGCTCAGTTTCCTCCTCCTTCACAAACAGGAGACGTAGGCTATTCAGACAGACCACCACGGTGCTGCCTTCATGAGTGAGTACGCCCAGGCTTAGAGGCACGATGCCAAAGAGAGAGGCCACCGCCATGATGATCACGGATCCCAGCGAGATGGCCAAATTCTGCCGGATGATGCTGCGCGCGCGCTCACTGATGTGGCGGGCGGATAGTAGTTTTTCGATCTTGTCTTGCATCAGCACCACATCTGCCTGCTCCAGGGCAGCATCGCTACCGCGAGCCCCCATGGCGATGCTAACGTAAGCAGCCGCAAGGCTAGGCGCATCGTTGACGCCGTCCCCGACCATGGCGACTTTTTTTCCTTCCAAAGTGAACTCGCGGATCGCGCTGACTTTATCCTCTGGATGCAACCCAGCACGGACATCAGCCACGCCAAGTTCCTCAGCCACCTGCACCGCAGCCGCACGGCGATCCCCCGTCAGCATGACGGTACGCACCCCCTCTTTGGCCAAGGCCGCCAAGACTGCCTTACTACCACTGCGGATTTCGTCCTTCAAAAGCACGCGCCCCATTGTTTGCGCATTAAGTACCCAGACTTCAGAAAAGCCCAAAGGAGCATCAGGGACGTCTTTGAGCCAGTTGGCAAAGTCTCCCTGATTCATCAGTTCACGACGCCCCACATAGGTGACTCCATCCTTCGTTAGACCACGCAACCCTTGACCAGGAATGGAATGAAACTCCAGGAGTTCCTCTGGTTCGATCCCCTTCTCCTTGGCGTATCTGGTGATGGCATGGGCAATGGGATGGTTCGAATTGGCATCCAGCGTGACGCACAAGCGCAGCACATCGTCTTCCTTACCAGGAGGGAAGCTTTCGACCAGGGAAACCCGCAAATTTCCTTCCGTCAGGGTGCCCGTTTTATCCATGGCGATGACATCCACTTCGGCCAATTTTTCGATGGCGGCACCACCGCGAAACAGAATGCCACGGCGTGCGCCCCAAGCGATGGCCGCAAGGATAGCTGAGGGAATCGAGAGGACGAGAGCACACGGGCTCATGACCACCAGCAAGGTCATGGAACGATAAAACGCCGATTTGGAAACCTCTGTATTTTCAAAAGGAGGCACGCTCAGAGCCAGCCACCAAACCAAAAACATGATGACCACCGTGGCCAGCGTCAGCAGCGTGTAGTTAGTGCCAAAACGATCGGTAAAACGTTGGCTCGGTGCCCGCAGATGCTGGGCCGTCTGGATCATGGTGATGATCTTGGCCAAGGCGCTTTGGGTGGCGAGCTTGTCCACGCGCATTTGCACAAGGCCCCAGAGATTCAAGGTACCGCCAAAGACGCTGCCACCAATGGCTTTATCAATCGGCAAAGACTCCCCTGTGAGGGTGGATTCATCTGCCGCAGTCTCCCCTTTGGTCACAGTACCATCCACTGGGAAGAGCTCCGCCGGACGCACCTGCAAAACATCTCCCACACGAAGGGAAGAAACAGCACGCTCTTCGGTGCGACCATCGGGCAAAATAACACGGGCTATTTTTGGGGCTGATTTGGTCAGTGCATTGATTTCCCGATGCGTTCGATGCAAAACGTAGTGCTCCAGGGCACCGGAAGTTGAGAAAAGAAAGAGCAGTAAGGCCCCCTCTTCCCAGGCACCAATGGCCACCGCACCCGTCGCCACAGCGAGCATGAGGAAATGTACATCCAAGCGTCTTTCCCGGATATTCTCCCAGGCCTCTTTCGCGGCATCCCAGCCACCAGAAAGGATGGCCACACCAAAAATGGAATGCACCAGCCACTCAGGTGAAGAAACGGTTTTTTCTGCAACAAAACCTGCCACCAGAGCAGCCCCACAGATAGCGGCTTGCACAGCCATGGCCTTCCATTCTTCCTCGCTTTGGCGCTCGATCTCCTCGGCTTCTGGCCATTCAAAATCACGCCATTTCCAGAAACGTGGAGCCGTGATGCAGCTCGGCTTCTGCAAGGTGAGTTCACCATCATCACTCGTGAGCTGCAAACCGCTAAAGCTGGAACTCTGCGCTTTTTCGAGGACCTCCGCATCCAAAGCCTTCAAGACTTGGTTGAGCTGAGCCTGAAGCATTTCAGCATCCACTTGCCCCAAGGTCGCGATCTGAACACTCCGCTCTTCGGGGTTCAATCGGATGGCCTCCACCCCCTGCTGTTCCAAGAGGAAATCAGCCAAAGCATCCATCCAAAGTCGGTCTTGCGGGGTAGAATCTGCCATTTTTGTAAAATTACGACGGATCTAACATAAAGCGAGAATGCTTCTTGGTCGAAAAATTGCGCGTTTGTGCGACGTATTATCTATACCCCCCATGAAAAGTTCTTCCCAATTCTCTCGCCGTCAGTTCCTGCATGGAGCAGGCATCATGCTCGGCCTGCCTTGGTTTGAGTCCGTTTCGTCCTTTGGTGCACCTGTGGTCAAAGGCACGCCGCAGGCTCCACGACGCCTGGGCATCTGCTTTTTTGGCAATGGGGTGAACCCTCATCACTGGGGAGCTTCGAACGGCCCTGGAGGCCTTGAGTTGCTGCAAACTCTGACGCCTCTGGAGCCGGTGAAGAACAAGGTGATGGTCTTTAAGGGGCTCTGGAATCCTTCCACGGTGGCAGGTCCCGGCGGGCATTACCCAAAGATGAACATCCTTTCGGGTCTGAAAGTGAAACAGACGACCACGGATGTGGAAGTGGGTCTGACGATGGACCAAATCATCGCCAACAAGATTGGCCAGCAAACCCCAGTGGCCAGCCTTGCCATCGGCACCGAGCCGCCCCGTTACAGTACGGACAGTGGCTACACCTCCCTTTACTCCGCTTACCTCTCCTGGAGTAGCCCGACCACGCCAGCGCCCAAGGAAATCTACCCACAGCAGGCCTTTGATCAGCTTTTTGATGACGGCAGCAAACGCGCCCGGGACAAAAGCGTGCTGGATCTAGTGAGACAGGATGCCAGTAGCCTACGCGGCAAGCTGAGCCGCCGCGACGGCCAGAAACTGGACGAGTATCTGACCTCCGTGCGCGATCTGGAGCAGCGCATTGAAAAATCCGAGAAACTCAGTTCGGCGGAAGCCACCACCCGTGGATGGCAGCCGAGCGTGAAAAAACCTTGGTTAGCTCGCCCTGCCTCCGGCATTCCTGCCCAGCAGGAAGAGCATGTAAAGCTGATGCTGGACATCATGGTGCTGGCTTTCCAGATGGATCGCACACGTGTGGTGACCAACATGCTCACCAATGACCTTTCGAACATGAACTTTGGCTTTCTCGGTGTCAAAGGCGGGCAGCATGAGCTTTCCCACCATGCCAACGATCCTGACCGACTCGCCTCCTACCAAAAGGGCAATGAGTTTATGGTCAAGGTCTGGTCCGAGGCACTGCAAAAGATGGAAGCCACCAATGAAGGCGAACGCACTCTGCTGGACAACAGCATGATCATGCTCACTTCCAGTCTGTATGATGGCAATGCCCATGACTCCACGCAACTGCCGCTGATTCTGGCTGGTGGTGGAGGCGGCACCCTGCGTGGGGGACGTTTCTTTGATTACAGCAAAGATCCGAACCGCAAACTCTGCCGCCTGCACATCGCCATGATGGATCGCATGGGAGTGAAGACGGACCACTTCGGAGATGCTGACAATCCTTTGCAGGATCTAGTGTGAGATATTTTAATCTTCAGAAGGAACATCAGATTTGCCACGACCATCAATCAACTGGCGAATGAGGTTAGGATGCCTCTTGCCACTGATGATGGCAAGAACCATACGCGTCTCAGCCCCTTCATTTTCAAAGAATATTTTGTGGGAAAAGCGTCGTAATTTGACCCACCTAACGGAATGTCCCTGAGCATATAAAGTGCCACCAAACCGACCTGTTGCCAAACCTCGTAACGCAGCTTGGAAATCATCTTTAAAGATGTCCATCAAACCTTCATCAACCTCCCGGAAATAATTCAGAGTGTCGTTATAGTCGGCTGAAGCCTGAGGGTGATGAATAAGTTTATAGCGAAAACCCATAAGCCTCTTCAGTGGACAAGGAGACGACCTTTCCAGAGCGAAGTTCAGAAGCTCTTTTCGTGAGATCTTTAAGCAGGTCTAAATCCACAAAATCAGAGGGTTCATCCAAGCTTTCAATAAGCAGTGTGGCAAGCCCTAGCCTCTCTTGCGGAGGAAGTTGGAGCGCTTCGATGCTCAATGGATTCATGGTGCTAGCCATGCTGAAAAGTAATGGCTCACGGCCCTATCGTCAATGCCATTACTTAAACCCGCTGCCCCATTGTCTTCAACTTCTCGGCCGACTCGCTCCAATCCACCTCATGCGGTAGGCGCTTGGATACAGCGGCGATGGCGGCAGTGACGCCTGCGGCTTCGCCCATGGCGACGGCATTGCCCGTGACGCGATAACTGGCGTGCGCAACGAAGTCACCACTGATGCAGCGCCCCGCCATCATGAGACCATCCACATCTTTGGCAATGAGAGCACGCAGAGGAATGTCATAAGGGCTGAATTTTTTGATGCCCCCACGCTCAATGGTCAGCTTGTCATTGTCGTCTTTGGACTTGGCATGAATGTCCACGCCAAAGGTCACTCGAGCCACGCCATCGGCATGTCGCGTTCCGTTTTCCAGATCTTCTTTGACGACGGTGTAACGACCATGGATGCGCTTGCCATCCCGAACACCGATCTGCTCGGCTGAAGCAATGATCTGGAAGCCTTCCCAAACGCCGCCGAGCTTCCTCAGAGCACGAGTAATGGCGAAGATCTCTTTGCGAGCACGCACGGTAGCAGCAGTCAGGGCATCGGCATCATCAGGACGAATGCCATACTCATGGTTAGCCATGATCAGCACCACATTATCCCGCACATGAAAGAGCGTGGGCATGCCGTAGGAGGGATCAATGCCTGCCTTCTGGATGTCCGCTTTGAAGTTCTTGGTGGCTTCGACATGCCATTTCAGATCTCCTTCATAAAAGGAGATGTACTTTTGCATCTGCGTCACGTCTTTCACCGCAGCCAGCGCATTCATGGTGAGGGGCTGGCAGAGGCACTGCGAAGATTCGTTCTGGCCCATTTGCCCCAGCTCCCAGGAGCAACCCGCCAAGGCTCCCAAAACACCATCACCCGTGGTATCAATGAAGACAGGCGCACGCCAAGCTTCCCGGCCAGAAGGGGATTCGGTAATAACGGTGGTCAGGCGTTTGCCTTCCTTATAAGCCGCCACAGCACGGGTCTGAAGACGAAACTTCACACCTGCCTCCACGCAGAGATCTTCCAGCAGCAGCTTCATTTCATCCGGCTCATACACAAAGCGCCCAGTATCACTGCCACGACGGGCACCCCGCTCATCCAGCTTTTCCATGATCTCACGGGTGAGGCCTGGCTTGTTAAAATCAAAGATCCAGGTGAGCAAACCCGCCGTCCAGACACCGCCCAAGCATCCATGCACCTCAAATAGACGCACCTTCGCCCCAGTTCGCGCCGCCGTAATGGCTGCAGCGACTCCCGCAGGCCCGGCACCGCAGACGATGACATCCGCATCATGGATCATCGGCAAATTCCGTTGTGGCTCAGCAAATTGAGAGTCGCCCACCTGGGGCTCAGACGCTTTAACCAACGCAGGAGAAGCGATGACTCCACCAAGAGCAGTTTGAAGAAAGTGACGGCGATTCAGTTCAGACGGAGATGGCATGACAGATTAATACAAATTGAGAGCAGGTTTTCATGCGCTTAAATGATGCGTTTCTATCCTCCCTTGTGCAGTGAGGCATCCACGCCAGTGTCCACTTTTCTCTGTTCATGAACCGTATTGACCGTCTCACAGGCATGATTCTGCTGCTGCAAAGCCACCGTGTCATCACGGCGGAGCAGATAGCAGAGCACTATGAGATGAGTGTGCGCACGGTTTACCGGGATCTCGCTGCCTTGGGCGAAGCTGGGGTGCCCATCGTCGCAGAAGCAGGGGTGGGTTATAGCCTCATGCGTGGTTACCACATCCCGCCTGTGATGTTTACGGAGCATGAAGCTGCCGCCCTTTTCATGAGCGGTGAAGTCACAGAACAAGTGGCCGATGACTCTCTGCGCGGTTCATTACGCTCCGCCCTGCTGAAGGTGAAAGCGGTCCTGCCAAAAGACCGACAAGATCATCTGAACCGACTCAAAAATTCCCTGGGCGTGTGGATCAGCTCACGCAGGAAAGAGGATGAGCAACGCTCCATCATGCCTCTGCAACAAGCCGTGGTGCAACGCAGATGCGTGGCCCTGGAATACAATGCAGGCAGCCGTGGAGAGATCTCCAAACGCATTGTCGAAGCCCTCGGCATGATGTTTTACTC
>JAOZVT010000501.1:328-1121 GCA_025869455.1 Prosthecobacter sp. | reverse complement strand
CTGAATCTACCCTCCACCACGAAGAAAAGCTTGTCTGACTCCCCGATGAATGGTTTGCTGCCCACATCGTGCGACCCTGATCGTACGGTCAGCGGACGCATGGAGACCACGACGGATCAGCCCCCAGCAAGCAATAGCGCAGCGGAAGACCGTGCGCTTGTCGAACGCGCCCAGGCGGGCGACACACGAGCTTTTGATGAATTGGTGCGCAAGTACACGCCTAAACTTTACGGTTTGGTGTACAACATGACCTCCAACCGCGAGGACACGGCCGATCTTTTGCAGGATATTTTTGCCAAGGCTTATCGCTCCCTGAAGCGATTCATGGGCAAATCCTCCTTTTACACCTGGATCTATTCGATCTCGGTGAACATGACGCTGAATTTCCTGAAAAAGCGTGGCCGGCACGCAAAAATCAGCCTGGATGATGTGGACAGCGGGATCCATAACGACCCCGATTTCATCAACATCACCACGGCCAACCGGGATACGGTCCGTGAGGTCAATATTCACGAGCTGCAAAAAAGATTGAACACAGCGTTAATGAAGCTGTCCGAAGACCATCGAACCGTAGTGACTCTCTACGACGTTCAGGGCCTTCAGCACAACGAGATCAGCAAGATCCTCGGCGTGTCAGAAGGAACTGTGAGGTCTAGACTGTTCTACGCGCATCGCCTCCTTCAGACCTATCTGGAAGATTTTGTAAAGTGACATAGTTCTTGCTAACATCTGATGCCCGATCAACTCCGACGCCCTACCATGAACGAATTTGAAAACATCCAAAGGCTTCTTC
>JAOZVT010000501.1:0-318 GCA_025869455.1 Prosthecobacter sp. | reverse complement strand
AACAGTATGAGACTCCAGGTGATGACTTTGTGGAAGACTTCGTGACCCAATTCCGTGAGCGTCAGCGTTCCGAATTGCTGCGTCAGTCCGCACGTGGCCTGCTCTGGGAACGGGTGAATACATTCTTTAGCGACGTTATTTCCCCGAAATGGGCCACAGCCACAGCGACGGCGGCTTTTGCCATCGTTGCTGCCTGGGGCACGCTCGGCATCGTCGGTTCAGACTCACACAAAAGCCCTGACTTTGCCCTGACTACAGCGGAACCCGTGGCTCCTCCCTTCCAAAGGAAACCTGCTTTTGCGCTGGATAGTGAATTGA
>JAOZVT010000500.1 GCA_025869455.1 Prosthecobacter sp. | reverse complement strand
CTTACTGGAACCCGATGGGACGTGAACGGCTCTGGGGATGAAGTATTCTGTGGAAACAAGTGCGGGAGGTTTTCTCTGCGTTGATCCGTCATCGCGATACTGCTCTTTGAATTATGTGTCGATTAGTATTTTCTTACTGATCAGCTTCCGCTCTTCCAACATCTTAAATATATCAGCATCCGTAATTGATGCCCGGTCATGAATAATTGCATCTTTGAGGGTATCGTCTGCCGCCCGCGCCACGTCGGCATAACTCAGCCCCGCAGCTCTGTCAGCGAGCTTCGACCAAGACAATCGTTTCGGTTTAAAGGTGGCTAAACGATTTTTTAGCACGGCGTTGATTTGCTCGGCTTCAGGTAGTCCGTACTGGATCATGTCGTCAAACCGTCGGAACAAGGCGTAATCCAGAATCTCAGGGTGGTTTGTAGCGGCGATTATTAGGCTGTGGGATTGATCCTGCTCAAGCATTTGCAAAAAGCTGTTCAATACACGACGTATCTCGCCGACATCATTAGCTTGGCCACGTTGTGAACCTATGGCATCGAACTCGTCGAAAAAATAGACACCACGTACTTCCGTTATGGCATCAAAGACTTGGCGCAGTTTGGCGGCGGTCTCCCCCATAAACTTGGTAATCAAGGCATCGAGTCGCACAACAAACAGCGGAACACCCAACTCACCCGCCAACGCAGAGGCGGTCAGGGTTTTGCCAGTGCCTGGTGGCCCGACCAACAACAATTTTCGTCTAGGTGAGAGGCCGTGGGCGCGGATCTTCGTATGGTTCTGCTGCTCCTTGATGATCCGATGCAGGCGCATTGCAACCTGGTCGTCCAGGATCATGTCGGAAAGTCGAGCTTGGGGATAGGAAGCTTGAAGAAGTCCGACCAACTCACCACGTGGTTGGCTGATAGGGATCGTCTTGTTCGGTACTTTTGAAGAGGGCCGAGCCTTAGCCGCGTCGATCAGAGCTTTGAGCTCCTCTGCCAGTTTTCCGTGGCCGAGCTTTGCCTCGTGCGCTGCCACCTGCATCGCAACGGAGAAGAAGTGGCTGTCATCACCAGTGATGTGGGATTTCAGCAGGGCTTTGAGCTGATCGGCGCTTGCCATAGGTTGACCTCATAC
>JAOZVT010000499.1 GCA_025869455.1 Prosthecobacter sp. | reverse complement strand
CTTGAAACCCCAGACCACCCACCACCACCTTGGGCTGCAAGCTACGAAGACGCTTTGCGGCGGACGAGTCTTGATTGGGGCGGACGATTGCGGGCAAAAGTGCCCACATCACTTCTGATCACTGCCCTCAGTCATCTCCATCCAAGCCGCCGCGCCAGGGGCAGATGCCGCGTTTGGTGGGGGCTTCGACAAATTCTAGCAGGCGTAGGGCGGGGCCTTCCCAGGTGTGTTCGTGGGCGGCAGCGATGGCTTGAGAGAGGTTTTTGCCATCGCAAAAGAGGAGATGGAAAAGGCGCTTCATTTCGGCACGCTGCTCGGCATTGAAACCTTGTCTGCGCAGGCCGATGACATTCAGACCGGTGATTCGGTTGATGCGTTGGGCTGCGCAGAAATGCGGGATGTCTTTGCCAAAGCCGCCATTTCCCTGGATCACACAGGAGTCGCCAATGCGTATGAACTGGTGAAACACGGCCCCGCCGCCGATGAAGGTGTTATTCCCCACGGTGATGTGTCCGGCGAGCAGGCAGGCATTGGCCAAGATGTTCTTGTTTCCCAAAACCACGTCATGCGCCAGATGCGCACCCGCCATGAGGAAATTGCCATCGCCCACACGCGTTAAGCTGCCTTCTTTGCTGCCGCGATGGATCGTCACCTGTTCACGGATCACATTGCCCGCGCCAATGCTGACGCCACTGAGGGTCTCCCGTTTAAAGCCCAGGTCCTGGGGTTCCCCACCAATGATGGCGGCACGACCAATCACGGTGCCAGCGCCGATTTGCACCTGGCCGACGATCTGCGCATGGGCCTCAATCCGGCAATCGGCGGCGATTTCGGCTGCGCCGTCAATGATCACATAAGGGCCAACCTCCACGGAGGGGTCAATTTGGGCGGAGGGGTGGATCAGCGCAGTCGGGTGGATCATGAGGGAAGTGCGTAGCAATGGCAGAGACCGAAACAGGAATCAACCCAGCAGAGGCAAGGTACGCTTTTCCTGAGCACTCTGATAGGCCGTGTCCACGATCCTTTGACCAATGCGGCTGATTTCCAGCGTCAGTGGGCCAATCAATGGCGCGCCTGTCTCTAAAGAATGGATCAAATGCTCAATGGGGTTCCGATTCGGCGC
>JAOZVT010000498.1 GCA_025869455.1 Prosthecobacter sp. | reverse complement strand
CGAGCACCTACTTTCATCGCCTCTGTTTTCCATTTGGTTAGGCTGGCAACATCCGGTGCCATGAAACTCCAGTGCTGCTGATACTCAGCACCTTCACTAACCCACTGCTTCAGTTTAGCGATCTCGCTTTCAGTGAGACGATCCAGCTTGGACTCAGGCGGAGGCATCACGTCATCAGGATCGTGAGACATCACACGTTCAATGATCAAGCTCTTGGCCGCATCTCCTGGCACAATGTGACCATCGGCGACGGCAGCCTCACGCTCATCCAGGCGCAAGTCAGCTTTACGGGTCTTCGGGTCAAAGCCGTGACAATGAAAGCATTTGTCAGAGAGGATCGGACGGATGTCGCGATTGAACTCCATCTTCCCCGCGAGACAGGGCAGCGCGGGGAACAGGAGACAGAGGGTGATACAGACCTTCCAAAACATGCTTTATATTACGCGATGAGGCCGTGCCACATTGTTATTATAATGTGTCTTATCGTGAGATGCCCCATGTAAAATTCAGTCCATATAGATACTTGCTCACGCAGACTTCATGTCGGATTCCTTGGCAGGCCCATGCAAGCCAAACGAAAATATCTCAATTACACTACCCCTGTGGGGGTCAGCCTTTCCCCTGTGGCTAGGGCAGGTTGGTCAGCTTTCTTGATTCATGAAAGCGGCTACCAGCCAGCACTGGAAAACTGGAATCATGAAGGTGTGGACAGCCCCTTTTGGCGCTTTTACCACAATCCGACCTCTGGCTGTCACTTGCACTATGAGGGACGCGATATCCCGCTGGAACCCGACATGTGCGTGTTAATTCCCGCGAATACCATCTTTGATTGCTGTGGTCCTCTATCGGCTAGTCACTACTGGCTCCATTTCACCGTCAGTCGCCTCTCCGGCTCGGTTCCGAAAGGCCCCGTGATCATTCCCCTGGATGAAACTCTGCGCGTGCTGATCCAAGCCGTTCTTCGCACTCATGACGAATCCGCCAGCGAGATGCGTGACCAGCGCCTGCATCACGAGAGTGCAGCTCTCTTGCATAGCACCTTTGCTAGGCTGGACCTTCCCACTGTCCCCACCTTGCCAGATCGTTTGTTAGACGTCTTGGCCCTCATTCAAAAAGCCCCCCACTCAGAACTATCGAACCCTTTCCTGGCGGATCGTGCTGGCATGAGCCTAGAGAATTTCATCCGCGCTTTCCGCCAGCATGTGGGACAAACGCCCGCCGCTTATGTCTCCGCTACCCGTCTGCGGCTGGCTGGAGAAGCCCTCGTGCTGACGGACAAAACCATTGATCAAATCGCCATCGAACACGGCTTCCCCAATCGCCACTACTTCACCCGCATGTTCACCCGTCACCAGGGATGCGGACCTGCGGAGTTTCGCGAGCGGCAGCATCGGAAGAGAGGGAGGTAAGCCTCACTTCCTGGCATCGCAGGATTTTAATAATCTCGCTTGGATCGTCATGTAGATGGCTCTTAAATGGGGCAATGAAATCCCCCTCCTCCTTGGCACGATGGATTACTATCCTTTGTGTGGCTCCAGCCATCGCCAGCGCGTGCATGTGGATTCATGGCACCACGGTGGACGGCCACTTTGTTGAGTTGAATGGAAGGTGGAGTCTGGGAGATCTGCAAGACTCCATGATTGCCAGCCCAGCGGATGAGTCGAGCCTCTTCGAGACCCACTTGTATCATCCAAGCGACCCGGTGGCAGCCGCCAATGACAAAGCCGTTCAGGTGCTATTAAAAGGCGATGCCGAGCAGGCTCTGAAAATGCTAGAAGAAATTGAAGCCCAGTATCCCGGTGCCTACTACACGGCAGCCAATCGAGGCACAGCCTACGAACTGGCAGGCAAAGATAAAGAAGCGCTCAAGTGGATTCTGGAAGGGATCAAACGAAACCCCGACTCCCACATGAAAGCAGAGTGGATACACGTTAATATCCTGAAAGCCAAGATCCAGATGAAAAGCCAGCCGGACTGGCTGAAAACGCACACACTGACTGGCCTGGATCTAACAAAACTGGACAGTGATTACTACCAGATCGAATCGGCCCAAGGGAAAAAAAACCGCTGGACTGCCTATGAGTCCCTGTATAGACAACTCCGGGTGCGGATGTTGCTGGTGAAACCGAAGGATCCTATCGTTGCACAGATGCTCACTGAACTGGCGTATTTAGAAAGCCAGTTGGGGGTCCAAGAAAGTGCCATCGAATACCTGAACATGGCCCAGGCTTATGGCGCAGATCCTCAGGCGACAGCCGCATTTCGCGCCCACATGGAGAAGCTAATCCGCTGGCGTTGGCTGCATCCGAAGTCCTATAAAGGACTTTTCAGCCAGCCCATCATCATCGTGACTTCGCTTTGCCTACTGTTGGTGATTTTAGTGCTTATTCGCCGACGAAGAGAACGCCAAGCGGCACTGGCGTCAGCTTCATAGAGTTGATCCTTGTCGCGCTTTCCGTTCGGCAACCTACCATTCTGCCATGAGCTCGTTCATCTCAGAGACAGATATGTCTTTTACGCGCTGTGCCAAGGTCCAGCGGTAGCCAAAGGGATCATTGAGGCGAGCGGTGCGGTCGCCATAGAATTGATCCGTGGGCGGAAAGGTGACGATGCCGCCTGCGTCCACAGCCTGGATAAAGGCCGCCTCGATATCCGCCACGTAAATCATGAACAGGCAGCCGTGCGCGATCTCTGGGGCCACGGCTCCAAAGGCGGGATACTCATCTGAGATCATGAGCTTGCAGTCGCCGATGCTGAACTCCGCATGGGCAATGCCGCCCGTCTTTTTATCCGGCAGTCGATAGTGCTCCACCGCCCCAAACGCCGCCTGATAAAACGCCAGCGCAGCACCTGCATCCTTGACCGTGAGAGAAGGAGTGACGGAGTGGTAGCCTGAAGGGACGTGACTGAGATCGCTCATGGTCCAAAGCAAAAGGCCAACCAAGGACCAGGACAAGCAGAAAAGGCCATCCTGTATCCGTCAATAGGAAGACGTACTTCGCCCTCTATCGGGCCTTCAAGAGATCAAAAACGGTGACCATGCCTAACAAGTGATGCTCAGCATCCACCACCACGGCTTTACTGACACCGGTGCGCATCAGGGTCTGGACGAGCTCAGGCACGGGCATGTCTGAGCGCACGCAGAAGGGGGTGGTCAGCGGCAGGTTCTTGAGCTGGTCTTGGGCAGTCAGTCCGTGGTTCTTCAACCAGTCATAGGCGATACTGCGGCGCAAGAGACCGATGACCTTGCCCTCTGATGTGACTGGGTAGGTGCTGTGCGGATGCGCCTGAAATTCCGCCACGGCATCCTGAACGGTCATCTCAGCATCCAGAGATGCAATATCCTTGGTCATGACGTGCGAGGCAACGGACATCCGGGTTGCTTCAGGAATGGCATTCACGGTTTGCTGAATTTCCTCTGGCAAATGATACTGCTGGGCCGAGGCGCGGAAGAGGCTATCCAGCGAGCCGATGCTCTTGACCAAAGTCTTAAAAGTACCACCATCAATCGCCACCAGTTCGCTCGGTTCTTTTGCGGTGGCATCAAATCGCCAGATGCCATCGCCTAACAAGGCACGTTCGCCAAAGTGCTCACCCGCCACAGCGGACTTGACCAGTTGCCCCTGAGCATCCGTGATCTCGACACAGCCTTTTTTCACCGCATAGAGAGACTGAGCAGGCTCACCAGAACGGAACAGCGAATCGCCTTTTTCCAAATGCATCTCCCCCAGAGGAGAGGTGAAACTGGGCGTAAGGAGATTAATATCGCGTGGAAAAAACATCTCAAACGTCCACTCCGCCATCACTCTCAATTTACGGTCCAACCCAGGCAATTTCATCAAGTAGATGCTACGCCACATGAACCACGCCAGCAGACCGGAAAAGCGGAAGCCCATGACCATCGCCACGGCTTTCCGGTGCCCAATGGTGGCCAATTCTCCCAGCCCCTTGAACTTGAAAGGCTTCAACGGCTTTTTCTGGATCGTGGCCATGATGTTGTCACCGATCAACGCCCCTTGCCTCATGGCAAACTGAGCCGTCTCCGGGCACATGCCGCCATCCACTTTGGGAAAGGCCGCACAGTCTCCAGCGGACCAAACCTTATCCAAGCCCTTCACCTGCCCCGTGGCCTCCACCACCAATTTACCTCGCTCCAAAGGCACGGCTCCGGCCGCCCCCAAGGCTTGCAGGAGTGGGTGCGGCGCATTGCCCACGGTGCAGACCACCAGATGTGAAACAAGGGTGGTACCATCATTGAGCTGCACGGTGCGAGCCGTGACTGCCCTGACGCGTTTTTGAAAGACCAGATTCACCCCCATCTTTTCCAAGCATCGTCGGGTATAGTCACCGAGACCCGGCCCCAGCATGCCTAACAAACGTTCACCGCTGTGCACCAAAGTCACACTGGGTTCATCCTCACGAATGTTGTCGTAGTAACGCAACACCCCGGCGATGAGATCCTGAATTTGACCCGCTGTTTCCACCCCGGAGTAACCGCCCCCAACCACTACAAACGACAGCATCTCTTTGCGTTGCTGATGCTTGGTGATCAGATTTGCCTCCTCCATGCGACTGATGATGGCCGCGCGCAGTTTCATCGCATCCCCCACCGTGCGCATCAGGTAGGCATGCTCTGACATCCCTGGGATGCGACTCAGATCCACACCAGCCCCAGGAGCTAACATCAGGTGATCAAAGGTCACCGTCACATTCGGTGTAAAGCTGCCACCATCCAGAGTCAGCACACGACTTTCCAGATCCAGGCTGGTCACCTCCCCCTTCAGCACATCCGCCGCCTCGCAGATCATGCGGATCGGATTAACCACATGTTGAGGAGAAAGAGATCCCCCCACCACTTCGGGAAGCATGGGTTGAAAAACCATGTGATTCTCACTGGCAATGATGCCCACCCGCATCTTCTCCCCCCTCAATCGTTTCAGGATCTGCTGCGCACAGTAAACCCCCGCAAATCCCCCTCCAATGATAGCAATGTCAAAGTGGCGAGAAGGCGTTTCAATCATGGTCGGTCAGTGGTTGCGCTTTGCTACAGCGCAGGCACCGGGCCAGGATTGGGAGAAAGTGTTTCCCCTCTGTTTCTTGAGCCCTGTTCACTGGCTAACTAGCATACGTTCACTCCTCGAAATCCATTATCTGAAGCCTAGCCCCATTTACTTCCACGCTTCAAACAGTAGATCACCTCCCCCGCGCCAGCCACACCCCGGCAATGGCCACCACCATGCCTGCTAGAGATAGACCTGTCAGGGTTTCTCCAAAGATGCCCCAGGCCATGAGGGCGGTCACGGCGGGAACGGTGTAAAAGAGGCTGGCTACATTCACTGCGGTGCCGCTGCGTAGGAGGTAATTCAGCAATGTGATGGCCCCAATGGACAAAACCAAAGCCACCCAAAACAGAGCGAAGACGAATTGCCCAGTCCACTGCACTTCTCGCGTCTCAAAGGTGAAGGCGAGGATGGCGGTCACCACCAGACTAACCGCGTATTGCACCACGGTACTGGTGCGTAAATCGAAGGCTGGGCAGTGGCGCTTTTGCCACATGGTCCCTGCGGTGATGCCGACGAGTGCTGCTATGGCAGGAAGAGTCGCCGCCCAGGTCAGACCACTGCCGGTCTTATGCGCCACCACCATGCCCGTGCCAATGAAGCCCAGAACCAAACCGCCCCATTGACGCGGCAACACACGCTCTCCCAACATCACTCCGGCAAAGGCAGCCGTAAAGAGGGGCTGCATGGACACGATGAGACTGACGATGCCCGCAGGCAACCCGAAGCGCAGGGCATAAACACAACCGCTGAGATACAGGGCATGAATCAACAAGCCCGCAAAAGCCACATGAGCAATCTGTCCCCTGCCCTGCGGCCACGGTGCCCGTGTGAGTAGAGCAATAGGCACCAGCACCACCAAAACAATGAGGTAGCGCAGGGTTAAAAAAGTGAATGGCTCCGCATACGGCACGCCCAGTTTGGACCCGATGAAGCCACTGCTCCAAAGCAGAACAAAAAGAAATGGGATGACGCCAGCCCAACGCAACCGACGAGAGGTCGCATTCATGATGATGCGGGAGTCAAATCGGCAAGCTTCTGCATTTCTTTTTCATCAAGCACACGCTGAAAGACAGCCAAGCCACCGATCTGGCCAGCAAAGAAGTTTCCCCAGGAACCGCCGCGATGCACGGCACCGACGGTGAAATCTGCGCCCTCTTTGCCACCATCATACAGACCCTCAGTGTAAGGAAACGGATTGTAATGTTCCAGGCTGTCCAGCTTGCCGTTCACATAGACTCGCGATTCATGACCATCATACTGCATGGCAAGGCAGACCCACTGTTTCATAGGAATGCTAGTTGCCCCACTGGAGTAGGTAATGCAAAAGTCATCGCCGGGGGTTGGACCACCAACTCCAGAAACATGACCATGAATGCGATTGGCCAGAGGGTAGCGCTTCATCTCGTCGGCACGAGTACCGCGTGGGGCATTGAGGAAGAGGCAGTATTGGCGATGTTTATGCGTTTCATCCCAAGCGCCTGCGATAGCCTGCCAGGATTCCTTTCCCAACCGCTTCACCCAGGCCACCACGGTGACTTGTGCCTCTTTTCCGTGAATATCCAAAGCACCGATTTCGGCACGGGAAATCATGAACCATTGACCACGCTTAATGTTAGCCGAATAAGGACCAAAGACGCCATCTTGAGTACGCTCGATAGGGCCTTTCATCTCCTGCAAAGTACCAGTCGCAGATCCCTGAGCCTGACGCTTCTCACCTGAGGCTTCCTGAAAATCCCAGAAGCTGACAAGGCCGGGCATCTGGAGAATGGCGGCGGATGAGGACGTGCTGGATGTGGCTTTAACCTTACTTTTCGGTGCGGCTTTCATCACCGCGCGATGTGCCGTCTCCTGCAAGTAGCGAGCATCGGTAGCATCCATGTCTTTCGGCAGGTAGCTATTCCCCACAGGGCTCTCCCCATAAAGGACTTCATACCAGACGCAGGCCCCCAGGTATTCACCAGCGAGGTTAGCGTGATGGCCATCCATACTGAGAGCCAACTTCCCCTTCTTGTCCTTTTTCCAGACCCACCCGACATTCAGTGAATGCTTTTGGTTAGGCAACGCAGGAGACTTAGCGGCTTTGAAATCAAACGTGGTGTCGGTCTGGTAACCCCACTTTGGGTCACTATTGGCCATGAAAAACGCATCCCCCACAGGGATACGCCGCGCACCTAGCTCTTTGGTGATGGCAGCATAAGCAGCGCTGAGCATGGCATACATCTCGGCCTGTGTTTTTGGCTCTCCCTCTTTGTCAGAGGGCTTGGTAAAACGCGGATCATCAATCCGATAAGGCCAGGTCTGATGGACCAGCAGTTTAGCACTCGGCGCGTGCTCATGAATGAGTGTTGCGAGGCGACCTGCATGAGGCTGATACGTGCTTAGGTCATGGCTTTTGACGCTAGCCTGCTGGATAGTCACGAAATCCCAATGATCAGACTCAAGTTCCTGCACAAGACTGCGTCCATTGGTATAAAGACCAGCCTTGTCTTTCGGGTCTTTCGCATTGGCCAGAGCCTTCTCCGAGTGCAGTTCCAAAGAGGCACCACCCACGACGATGGAATCGTGAATCAGGGTATTCCCACCTGCCTTAGCAATGGCACCGAGGTGATTGGTCGCGTTACGTGAGAAGCTGTTCCCAATGGTTAGCAGGCGGACCGTTTTAGCTTCAGCAGCAAAAGTGATCGAATGGACGCACAGTAGGGCCGTCAGGGTGGCAAAAAATACTCTCATGGTTGGGTAACAAACGTCGAGAGATTCATCCGCAAATCAAATAAAGTGACCACGCCACTTCAAGATACTCCTTTGTACACTCCATCAGAAAGGCAGCGTCTTTAAAGCAAATTCGATGACGCTTTTCATCTCTTCATGCGTCGCACCATTGGCTGACTGGATCGAAAGTCCATATAACAGCATGGCCACGTAGCGGGCGAGATCATCCGCCGACACACTCGCTGGTAAATCACCGTCCTGCTGAGCACGTTCGAAACGTTCGAAAATGCTTTTTTGCCCAGCGACCCGGAAAGCTCGAGTTTTTTTCTGCACATCGTTCGCCTCATCGCCACAGCACAGCGCACTCTGTACAGCCAAGCAGCCACGCGGGTGTTTGGGATCTCCCAGCATTTCCACGGTGGATCGAAGCAATTTTTCGATCACGGCACGCGCAGTAGCTTCATTCAGCGCTTCCAAAACGTATCCGGCAGGACCTTCGCCATAGCGGTTCAGCACCTTCAGAAACAGTTCCTCTTTGTTTCCAAAAGTCGCGTAGAGACTGGGGCGATTGATCCCCATGGACTCCGTTAGGTCCGAAAGTGAGGCTCCTTCATAGCCTTTCTGCCAGAAAACCTGCATGGCTTTTTCCAGAGCTTCGTCAGGGTCGAAACCCTTCGGACGACCGACACAAGGAGGGGTTGGATTTATTTTCATACTGAATGGTATAATATTCATTGACACCCTTTTGTCCAGTGTTAATAGATTCATACCGTTCGATACAAAACAACGAACGAGTCAACTCAAACACAGACAACATCATGAAACTCGTAAACAAAGTCGCCGTCGTCACTGGAGCATCCAAAGGTATCGGAGCCTCAATCGCTAAGCACCTCGCCGCTGAAGGTGCCTCCGTCGTGGTCAACTACGCTTCCAGCAAAGCTGGGGCAGACAAAGTGGTGGCGGAAATCACCGCACAAGGAGGAAAAGCCATCGCTGTTCAGGGCGACGTCTCCAAGAAAGCCGACATTGATCAGCTCTTCGCAGCCACGAAAGAAGCCTATGGCAAATTAGACATTCTGGTGAATAACGCCGGCGTCTATGAATTCTCCCCACTGGAGGCCATCAATGAAGAACACTTCCATAAGCAGTTTAACCTGAACGTTCTCGGACTGCTCCTCACCACCCAAGAAGCCGTCAAACTCATCGGCGCAGAAGGCGGCAGCATCATCAACATCAGCTCCGTCGTCAGCACCTACACGCCTCCTGGTTCCGCCGTCTATTCAGGCACCAAAGCCGCTTTGGATGCCCTGACCAAGGTGCTTTCCAAAGAACTCGGTGCCCGCCAGATCCGGGTCAATGCCATCAACCCTGGCATGGTGGAAACCGAAGGCACGAGCAGCGCGGGTATCACTGAGGGTGAATTCCGCCAACAAGTCGAGTCCCAGACACCTCTGGGTCGCATCGGCCAACCGCAAGACATTGCCACCGCCGCCGTTTTCCTGGCCTCCAGTGACTCCTCCTGGGTCACAGGTGAGACCTTCTTCATCTCTGGTGGCTTACGCTAATCCAAACTTCAATCCTAACCACAAACACATCATGAAAGTCCTCTACTCAACCCAAGCCACCGCGACAGGTGGCCGTGAAGGCAAAGCCGCTACCGCCGATGGCGTTCTCTCGGTCACGCTTTCCAACCCCAAAGGAACTTGGCGGCGCGGGTGGCCCTGGCACGAACCCCGAGCAACTTTTCGCCGCTGGTTATTCAGCCTGTTTCCTGGGCGCTTTAAAATTCGTCGCGGGCAAGGCCAAGATCCTTATCCCTGCGGACGCCACAGTCACAGGTCAAGTCGGCATCGGTGCCCGTGACGATGAGGAAGGCTTCGGCATCGAAGTCGCCCTAACCATCACCGTTCCAGGTTTGGAAAGAAGCGTCGTGGAAGACCTGGTGGCCAAAGCGCACATCGTCTGCCCTTACTCCAACGCTACCCGTGGCAATATCCCCGTCACTTTGACGGTGGCCTGAGTCGCGATACGACTCATCGCAACAGGGGTCCTGTGAGACAAAGGTGTTTCATGGGACCCATGTGTTTTTAGGCTGTGCCGATCAGCCGCCATTGACTTCAGCGCCCTGCAAAAGGCCCGAACAAAAAATTTAGATAAAGATAATCCGCACCTACGCGTTTTAGCGCTGGTTAGACTCGAAGCCTCGCCTTCACGCTATGAAAACACTCGCTCTCCTCCTGCTGGCCGCCACCGTCACCCACGGCGCGGTTTTACCAGAGGCCACCCAGATTGACAGCCTGCTCGCCGCAGATTGGCAAAAGCAAAACTTGCAGCCAAATCCAGTCGCATCGGATGAAGTCATCGTGCGCAGACTCTACTTGGACATCGCAGGCCGCATTCCTACCGTGGATGAATCCAGAGCTTTCTTGCAATCAGGCGATCCCGAAAAACGCGCCAAGCTGATTGATACGCTCCTGGCCAGTGACGGCTACACCAGTCACATGTTCAATTTCTGGGCTGACGTGCTGCGGCTTACCGACAATACCAAAGGCCGCATCACCGCAGAAGCCTATGAGGAATGGCTGAAGAAAGAACTCAAAGCCAACACTCCTTACGACCAGTTCGTCAAAAAGCTGCTCACCACAGAAGGTGGAGCCTGGGATAGCGGCAGCATCGGCTTTTACCAGCGGGATGAAAACAAGCTCGATCACTTAGCTTACACCGTGCAGGTCTTTCTGGGCACCAGCATTGTCTGCGCCCAATGCCACAATCACCCCTTTGATAAGTGGAGCCAAAAAGATTATTACGGCATGGCCGCCTTCACTTACGGCATGGACACCAAGGGCAGCGGGGTCAATGAGATCAAGCTTACCAACAAGCCTGCAACCAAAAAAATGTGCCTGAGTTCCTGGCCAACATGAAGCCCAAGGAACGTCGGAAATACATGAAGGAGCATCCTGAAGAGATCGCCAAATTGCGCGAAGAGTCGGCCAAGACTGAGAAGGTTTCCGCTGGAGACATGCAGCAAGTTCGCAAAGCCCTGGGCGATGTGATGAAGCCTCTGCGCTACACCGCTGTCGCTTGGCATGAAGGCAAACTCCCCAAGCTGCCGGATGACTATAAGTACACGGATGGCAAACCC
>JAOZVT010000497.1 GCA_025869455.1 Prosthecobacter sp. | reverse complement strand
AGTGTCAGGGAAATTGTGCGCAGTGGCAGCACTGTGTTTGTTGAAAAAGGAGCTGGTCTGGGGATTGGTATTGATGATGATCAGTATCGCCATGCTGGTGCCGAGATCCTCGATACGGCTGAAGAAATCTTTGGCCGGGCTGAGCTGATTGTAAAGGTCAAGGAACCGCAACCTGTTGAGTGCCACCGTTTACGGGAAGGTCAAACCCTGTTTACCTATTTGCATCTGGCCCCGGATCCCCAGCAGGCACGTTTGTTAAAGGAATCCGGCGTGACGGCCATCGCGTATGAAACCGTAACCCAGGCCGATGGTGGTTTGCCTTTATTGACGCCCATGTCCCAGGTTGCCGGTCGTATGTCCATACAAGCCGGTGCGCATTGTCTGGAAATGGCACAGGGTGGCAGCGGTATTTTGTTGGGCGGTGTTCCCGGTGTGGCCGCAGGCAATGTCGTTGTTATCGGTGGTGGGGTAGTAGGTACCAATGCTGTGCGTATGGCGATGGGTATGGAGGCACGGGTTATTGTGCTGGATAAATCCCTGCAACGCTTGCGTGAACTGGATTTCCAGTTTGGTGCGAAGCTGAACACAATGTATGCCACAGATGATGCGCTGGAACATTATGTAACCAGTGCTGATCTGGTTGTGGGTGCCGTGCTTGTACATGGTGCCGCTGCACCCAAGCTGATTACCCGCTCTATGCTGAAAGCCATGCGTCCGGGTTCTGTGGTCGTGGATGTGTCTATTGATCAGGGCGGATGCTTTGAAACAAGCCGTGCAACCACCCATCACGAACCTACCTATGTTGTCGATGGTGTCGTGCATTATTGTGTGGCGAATATGCCAGGCGCAGTACCACGTACCTCTACTTTCGCGCTCAACAACGCCACCTTGCCTTTTGTCATGAGTCTGGTGACCAAGGGTACAAAGCAGGCTCTGTTAAGTGATGTGCATTTGTTAAATGGCCTGAATGTGCATAAGGGAATGATTACGTATGAAGCCGTAGCACGTGATTTGGGCTACGATTATGTACGTGCTGTTGATGCATTGGCGCATTAATATGTATAGCCACGTCCCGCGGCTTGTCCGCGGGATCCATGGCTCAACGACATGAATCATCCTCTGCCAGCAT
>JAOZVT010000496.1 GCA_025869455.1 Prosthecobacter sp. | reverse complement strand
ACCGATGTTTATTAAACATCGCCCAGTGGTGCAGCAGCAAGGTGGGGTAAGCTGCGCAGAGACCCAGCATCATGAATCCACGCCCCACGCGGGTTCCAAAGTCCACGTACCCTACTAAAATCACAGCCAAAAAGGCAGCTGTAAAAGTCAGGGTGAAAAAGACGCCGTGCACAAAAAAGCGTGATCTCCCGCGCGATTCTACCGAATATAACCCTAAAATGTAGGCCGTCATGATCAGCACAAAGCTGCCAATCATAATGGGTGGGAAAAAGTGTTCTAGTCTCCAAAAGGCCTGAAACCGAAGGTAATTGGCAATCAGAAAGCCAATCGTGAAAATCAACAGATCACGTCCAGCGCGTCTTGCGATGGAGATCCAATGACTGGAACCGGGAGAAAGCATGAACGGGAGAACTTCGGTGCGAAATGAGTATCTGAACTATTTATAAACTACGGTACTCTCAAATGATTACAAAGTTACGTCGAATTTTCTGACATTGCAAATAACCTTGTCCAATAGATCTGGGCACAACGAGGCCAAGAAAACTGGTTTGCATAGCTACTTAAAAGGATTTCGTTAACTCCTGGATTAAGTGCCTTGCTGAGTTCGTGTCGGTATGTGGTAAGTTCTCGACCTTTAGCTAGAAAGTTACAATCGGGTGCTGCCGAAGTAATTTCTGAAATACCACCGACATGGGTCGAGACAACTGCACGACCGCTGGCAAAGGCTTCCAGCAGCACATTGGGTACGCCTTCATTATGGCTAGATAGACACACAACATCCACAGCACGCATATATTCGGCCACTTCAGAGGCTTCTTTTCGTCCTACAAAGCTAACGTGGTCTAAGCCTAAACCGCTTGTTTCACATAGAGTTTTTAACGCGGCTTCTAATGGACCACTGCCAATAAGAACTAAGTGCAGGGGTATTTCTTGGTTCAAAAGCGCCGCCGCCTGTATCAGTAGATCCAAACCTTTGACGGGTAAAAAATTACCCACAAACAGCAATAAACGTCTATCTTGCGGCAGTCCCAGCACCTTCCTGGCGGTCATTTTATCACCAGGGTGAAAGGTTTTTGTGTCCACCCCATTGTAAACAGCTGTGACTTTTTCAGCAGAGGCTCCCGCCTTGAGGAGCCGCTGCCGTAGATCTTCACTCCGTGTGATGATGTGCGCTCTTTGGCCCAGTGCTAAGATCGCTTTTTTTCGGGCTGGCATGTCCAGGTATTGATGAACGTCAGATCCCTGTGCGACGGCTAGCAAAGGTAGCCCCTGCAGCTCAGGCACCCGATTAACACCGGAGGCATCAGGGAAAAGCCAGGGCACCAGGAGCGCTTCAGGCTTCCAGTCTGAGGGCAGTGATTTCAGAGCTTTTTTTACCGCCAGAGCATAAAGCCGATCATTCATCCCGCCGAATTTGGGCAGATAGGGATACCAATGGTATGTGGGCTTTAGCACCGCATCACCTGCCCGTGGTTTGAGCTGGCAGGTCTGCCCGGTCCAGAAACCGTGACTTGGCCGCATGCAGAGTACTCGGATGTCGGCCTCGGGCCTTTCTGTGCGCATGGCATGCAGCAGGGTAGCATTGTCCAGTCCCCGCCAGGGTTGACTGGTATCAGGAAAAAGATTGGTGAGGCAGAGCAGGCGCATGTCTAGCAGCCAATGTCAGCACCTGGAGGCAAAGTCCACTGCCAACTTTCCTGCGGCTTCCCCGGTAGCCATGCAGGTTCCCATGACTCTCAGAGACGCTAAGGCTTCGTGATCCGCAGAAAGGCATCGACCTGCAAAGTACAGGCCCGGCACATCCTGGCGGAAAAGACAACGGGCGGGGATTCCGCCAGGTTTAGGCTCATCGAAGAAGCGGAACTTAGGCCCTCGCGCATTTTCGCGCTTTTCCATCGGCCAGCCAGCGAGAGCGACTTCATCCTCAAACCGCCGACTCAAGCCCAAGTCGTCCCCAGTGATCACATAATCTCCGATGTAGCGCGCGGTTTCGCGGATGCCTGCCTTCGTTGGAAGCATCGGCGGTGGACAGTTTTTAAAGTCTGCATGTTCAGCGCGTAGAAACGACCAGAGAGCTAAGGCCACCTCTCGGCCCTCTCGTTCCACCCGCGCACGCTTGACGGGGTCAAACGGGTCCCATTCACCTTGGCCTGCTTCCAGATCCACGGTCAGAAAGGTTTCACCTGCAAATGGCGAATCCCTAAAACCTGCCCCCATTGCCTCAGGTGGCAGCTTTCCATCACGGATCGCGCGTACGATCATGGCACCTATTTGCAGACGCCACCCATCATCGTGGGTTCCTGTCATTCCATGAAAGGCGCAAATGTAGGCTGGCCGATAGAGGCGCGCGCTTTCAGTTTGTTGGCACCACTCAGGATTCAGCAGCCGCGCGCCAGTGGCATCTCCTGTGGTATCCACCAGAGCTTTTCCTTTTAGCTGCCTTTTAGCCCCACGGGTCATGATGTCTAACTGCCATCTGTTTCCATCTCGGTGCAGGTCTGTCCATTCGGAGCCGGTGAGAATCGTCAGGTTGGATTCGGCGGCGCAGAGTTCATCCGCAATTTGGGCATAGAGGGAAGGGTGCTGCCTGAGCACATAGACCTTGCCCATCAGGTCGGGGGCACTTTGCCCCGTCCTTTCCATCATTGCTTGCCCGATTTCCACGGGGATGCCAGCATTCAGCCAAGCCCAGGGCAGGGAAACATCTGGATGAAACAACCCGCAGAAAGTATGCACCAGTGCATTTGTGCCCATGCCGCCTAATTTGGTTTGGCGTTCTAGCAGCAGTGTCCGTGCGCCTCCCCTAGCAGAGGCTAAGGCCGCCGCTAGCCCCGCACTGCCTCCTCCTGCGATGATGACATCTGCCTCCAGAGTCATGTGGCTGAGCGATTCGGATGCGAAAGCCAGCGTGCTAGCACTGTGGCTGAGGCAAAGTGATTGCGCGTCATTTCTCCAGGGGAGATGCGCACTCCGAACTGCCGTTCCAAATGCAGCATCAGTTGCATCATTGCTAGAGAGTCTAGACCAGAAGCAAACAGATCAGACTCCGGCGTGAGAGGCACATCCGTTTCTACGATCTGATGCTCCACAATAAGCGCAATGACCGCGTTGGGTGAAATGTCAGGCATGCGCCATCGTAAAAAGCCTTAGCCGTAGAGCAAGGTGGGGAAATCACAAAAACACAAAAAGTTAGCGGCGTCTCCGTGCAGTGCAAAGTCCTGTCGCCCCAAGAAGTAGAAATGCTAGGCGTGAAGGCTCAGGTGCAATGGATAATTCAATAGACTCATAGTAGGCCGCTCGAGGAGTTTGAGTAGCGGACTGTCCATTGTTATCCCCCCAATAGACTTGGTTTGTGCCTGTTCCAGTGATCACTCCACCCGTGTATGTTTTCCAGACCTCACCATCCACCGTAATGGTGGCCAGCGAGGTGAGGGGATCATACAACATGGTGTAATCATGATAGCCTGGGTCCAGAGTTAGTGCTCCGCCTGAACCATAAGCACTCAGCAGGGTCTTGCCATCCACATCACGGCCAAAGGTTAAAGCCCAGGCTCTCCGATTCCCGGTATCTCCATCATTCACAATGAAGCCTACCCAGGTGTTGCTGCCGTTGCTCCAGGCGATGCTTTCATTCGGGTCATCCGTGGGCATGCTCAGTGTGGCTGAAAGTTGCCACCCACTTTCAATCACGGAATCCTTCAGGGCTGCATTCAGGGAGGCTGCATACGTCAAGTTTGTATAAACACCCGATCCTGCGGCTAAACCTGGGTCATAGACGCGCCACACTTCACGACCACTGTCTGTGTAAGCTCCTGCCTCCACGGAAGTCGTGGAAGTGCGGTTCCAACCTTCTGTCGAAGGGTTTGTCGAACCACTGTGAGAAAACAAAACGGTGGAAGCCAGGGAGGTCAGCGGAAGGGCGGACCAACTCATCAAGAATATCAAACATCTCATCCTTAATCCACCAGAGCACACCCCACGCCACCTTTGCTCTGAGGGGCTGTTCAGACCTGATAGGATTTGATACTTTATTGCGCTTTCATGCCACTTGCATGACGTGCCTTGATCTCTTGCAGTGCCCACAGAGCATGTTCGGCAATCAGTGGATGTTCATCCAGAGCTGCGGCTTCCAGCAAGGGTAGATCGTCCGTCGTCCCCACATTGCCTAAGGCCACGCAGACATTGCGTAGAAAGGCAGGTCGCTTGATGCGTTTGATGGGGGACTTGGCAAACATTGCGCGAAAAGTTTCATCCGTCAGGGGTAGAAAATCACGTAACTTTTGGTTAAACACCGTTTCGCGTGCTTGAAAAGTGGCCTCATGGGAGATGTGCGCAAACTTGTTCCAAGGACAGGCGCTCAGGCAGTCATCACACCCATAGATGCGATCTCCCATGGCGCGGCGAAATTCCAAAGGGATGGCCCCTTTACTCTCGATGGTTAGGTAGCTCACACAGCGTCTCGCATCCATACGCCTTGGTGCCGTGATTGCTTGTGTCGGGCAGGCCACCATGCAGCGTGTACACTTGCCGCATAGATCTTTGGCGGGTGTATCGACTTCCAGATCGAGGGTGCTGATCAGTTCCGCTAGGAAAAACCAGGTGCCTAACTGCCGATGAATCTGCATCGTACTCTTGCCGCCCCAGCCCAGTCCAGCCTCGCTGGCAAAGTCGCGCTCCAGCACGGGTCCCGTATCCACATAATATCTTTGGGTGCCTCCGCGCTCGATCAGAAAGGCATCCAGCTCCTTCAGCTTTTTGCCAATCAGGTCATGGTAATCTTCATTCCAGGCGTAGCGGGCGATCCGGTAACCGCCTGCCGCATTCGCGGGTGCCACGCCCTGAAAATAATTCATGGCCAGAACGATCACCGTTTTAGCCCCAGGCTGCACCACACAGGGGTCCGTCCGCCGATCTAGATTTCGCGCCATCCAGGCCATGTCTCCATACTTTCCCTCGGCCACCCATTGCTCAAAGATTTCCCGATGTGCTGCAGGCTTGGCTGCGGCAATCCGGCAATCTGCAAAGCCCAGTTCTTGGGCTTTGGCAATGAGTTGTCTTTTCAATTCAGTCATGCGTCAAATCTTGGGATCAAAAGCCAGTGCTTTAGCTTCCATTTCTTCTCTGAGGCGACAGCACATCATCTCACACAGTTCATTGACCATGGGGTCTGCAATGTAACACCAGGTGGAGAGACCTTCTTTACGCATTCCCACCATCCCGGCATCCCTTAGGACTGCCAAATGCTTGGAGACATTGGCTTGGCCAGAGCCAGAGGCTTCGACTAGTTGGCCCACCGTGTACTCTTTTTGCATCAGTAGATTCAGCAGTCGTAAACGCATTGGCTCTGAGAGCGCCCTAAAACGCAAGGCAACCAGCTCCAAGGCCGTATCAGACAGCAGGGGCTTGAGGACTTCTGGATTTTTTTTCTTCGACATAAGTGAATTTAATTTGTTATATCGTTATATAGCGATATAGATACATCATCACAAGGAGAAATATACTTTCACTCACTTACTGCAATGCAAACCAACATTACTCCTCCTCAACTGCAAAAAATCCTAGCTATTGACGGCTGCCAATTGGTGGACGTGCGGGAGCCTGTCGAGCATGCGGAATTGCACATAACGGAAGCTAAACTCATCCCATTAGGGGATCTGGAAAAGCGTGCTTCAGAGTTATCTAAAAGCCAACCCGTGGTGATTCACTGCCGCAGTGGCAAACGCGGTGTTCAGGCCATGACCAAATTACAAGAGCTTGGTTTTCACCAAGTGCAAAACCTAGAAGGTGGCATCCTAGCCTGGAAGGGAGCTGGGCTACCTGTCGCTAGTGGCAGTAAAAAAGTTTTTCCTCTCATGTAGCAGGTTCAGCTAACCATTGGACTTGGCGTGCTGACTGGGGTGATCTTGAGCCTCACCGTGAATCGAAATTGGGTTTTTCTAAGTGCGTTTTTTGGTGCTGGACTCGTCTTCGCGGGCAGCACGGGCTGGTGCGGACTGGCCATTCTTCTTTCCAAAATGCCTTGGAATCGGGTCGCAAGTCTGCCTGCTAGCGAAGGTAAAAGTTGTTCGGCTTGTTAACCTCTAACTCAAAGAACCATCATGTTTTTACGACAAATCACAGACGCCGCTTTGGCGCAGAATGCTTATTTGATCGGCTGCCAACGAACGGGGGAAGCTGTCATCGTGGACCCAGAACGGGATGTGGATCGCTACCTTCAGATCGCCGCTGAAAATGGTCTTCGAATCACGGCGGTGGCAGATACCCATATCCATGCGGATTACCTCAGCGGCGCTCGTGAAATGATGGAGCGTCATGGGGCCAAGGCGTATCTCTCTGAAGAAGGCGGGCCAGACTGGCAATTTGAATGGGCCAAAGGTCACGCCAATGCACGGTTTTTGCGCGATGGCGATTCCTTCCATGTTGGAAATATTGAACTCAAAGCTTTACTCTCCGCCGGGCATACGCCCGAGCACCTGAGCTTCCTGGTTACCGACCACGGCAGCGGGGCCACCGAACCGCTCGGCTTGCTCAGTGGAGACTTCATTTTTGTAGGAGATGTGGGCCGTCCAGATCTACTGGAAAGTGCGGCGGGTCAGGTCGGTGTTATGGAGCCGAGTGCCCGTACATTATATGCAAGTCTGCGGGCGACTTCGGTGCTGTCAGATCATTTACAGATCCTCCCCGCGCATGGTGCTGGCAGTGCCTGCGGCAAGGCACTCGGAGCTATCCCCATCAGTGTCTTAGGTTATGAACGACGTTTCAATCCAGCTTTGCATTCGGCTTTGAATGATGCCGAGCAAGTGTTTGTGAACGACATTCTATCGGGGCAGCCAGAGCCTCCGCTCTACTTCGCTCGCATGAAGCGGGACAATCGTCTCGGCCCTGCATTGTTGCCTGACGGTCAACTTCCTCAACCTAAGCATTTGGAGATTACTGATCTAGCAGGTTTCTTGGCTCAAGAAAATATCGTAGCCTTGGATCTCCGAGAAGATCGTCAGTCGTTTTTGCTCCGCCATCTGAAAGGAGCTCTCCTGGCACCGCTAGCGGGCGGCAAGTTGCCCGTCGCGGCGGGTTCTTATGTGGATGAATCTGCCCAGATACTGTTGATTGTGAATGATCCCAAAGAAGTGGATGAAGCTGTGCGGCAGCTTGTTCGCATCGGCCTGGATCACGTGGCGGGTTGGATCACGGCTTCCGAGATGACTGGTGTGAGTGATGCCTTAATGACCGCCCAAGCTTACATCACAACAAGCCAGCTTCAGGAGGCCCTCGCCGCTCATCCAGAGGCACTCGTATTAGACGTTCGCAGTGCAGATGAGTATGCTGCCCGCCATGTGGACGGAGCCACGCACATCGCTTACACACGTCTTGCGACCCGACTAAACGAGCTGCCCCAGGGGCGTCGATTGTATGTCCATTGCGGTAGCGGTCTGCGCGCCAGCTTGGCCACAGCGTATCTTTCAAAAGAAGGCTACAATGCGGTCTTGGTGGACGGAGCCTTTGATAAAATATCCAACGCACTCAAAATGCCTGTATCAGCCTAACAAAAAATACGTTATGAATCGAAAATTAATTTTTGCTGTTCTTCTCCTTCCTGCGTTTTGGCAGATTCCTTTGGCTTATGCTGGAGACGCCGTGCCAGTGATTCCATTGCAGGTGCGGGAAAACTTACGCATCGTCTATCAGGTCACGGATGATGCCGATTACGAGGGGGTGAACAAAGGTTTGTTTTATGCACGCAAGCTCATCAATACGTATGACAAGCAGGGCATTGCCCCAGATCAAGTGGACCTCCACCTCGTCTTTCATGGTACAGCGCTAAACGCTGTCGTGAATGAGGCGGCGCGTAGCCGTTTGAAGGTCGAAAAGACAGAAAACCCAAATGGCGAAATCTTGGCAGAGCTGATCCGGCGTGGGGTGCAGATTGAGCTGTGTGAAAACACCATGCAGCACAAAGGCGTCAAGCCCACAGAATTGATGCCGGGGGTGAAATTGGTGGTGGGAGCTTTCCCGCGACTCGTTGATCTCCAGTTGCAGGGATACGCCTACATTAAATTTGAGTAACTCAGAATATACCCATGATCATCACTGGCTATTTATGGTTTTATGGCTTGTGCGGCCTTGGTTTGGCCTGCGCGCGGATGTGGTGGATCATGGATCACCGTCGAGGCACCGCCTGGGCTGTTTCGGTGGTGAAGCGGCGTTTTCCAGATGTGGCTCAAATCTCACCCACGGATCTCCAGCAATGGTTGTCAGATGAAAAACGTCGAACTCCTATCCTGGTGGATGCGCGAACGGATGCAGAATTTGCCGTCAGTCACTTGCCAGGAGCCATTCATTTGAATCTAGAGACCGCCACTGAGCTTGAATTGCAAAAACTGGATCCACTTCGCACCCATGTTGTCTATTGCTCCGCAGGTTATCGTGCCTGTCAGCTTGCCCGGAAGATGCAGAGCGTGGGCATGTTAGATGTGAGGAATTTGGAGGGTGGCATCTTCGCTTGGGCGAATGAGGGGCACCCCGTTCAACGTGGGGGTCAGATTGTCCAAGAGGTGCATTCCTATCACCGTCTTTTTTCTCGTTTGCTTAAATCTGAGCGCCGCCAATCATGAATATTCTTACCCTTATCGGCGCAGCTTTCATTGGACTGTCTCTTGGTCTTACTGGCGCTGGTGGCAGCATCATCACCCTCCCTGTATTGGTCTATATAGCTGGAGTGCCTGCCCATGAAGCCGTGGGTATCAGCTTATTCGTTGTGGGTATTGCTGCCTTGGTTGGCGCTATTCAACGTATTCGGTTAGGGGAATTTCATGCGTCTGCAGCCCTGATGTTTGGCACCTCCGGCATGATGGGTGCCATGATCGGGGCACGGCTTACCTCACTTGTGTCCGGTCAGGTGCTATTGATCTTCTTTGCTGTGCTCATGTTGGTGGTTGCGCTGAATATGTTGTTAGGTGCTAAAAAAGACCTCACCTTGCCTGCGGAGTGCCGTCTGTTGCGCTGCTTACTTGCCGGATTGGGGGTGGGGGTGCTCACCGGATTCATCGGTGTTGGGGGCGGTTTTCTTCTGGTGCCAGCTTTGATTAAATTTGCCCGTTTGCCTGTGCGCACTGCTACGGGAACTTCCTTGACTGTCATTGCATTCAATTCTGCCTCAGGATTTTACAGCCATTTTGGGCAGGCTCCTCCCCATTGGTCGCTAGCATTGATCTTTGCCCTGATGGCTGTCGCTGGTGTTGTGGTAGGCACTGCCTTTGCCAGCCGCCTGCCAGCCAAACGTTTGCAGCAAGTTTTTGCCATCCTGGTTCTGACCACCGGTACCTATGTGCTCTGGCAGAATGTGCATTCCCTGTCATAAAGTTCAGGCATGGAAGAAGAACCTGTTCGTATTCCCATCACCAATGAACTGGACCTGCATACCTTTCGTCCGAACGAAGTTGGGGAACTCCTCGTCGATTACCTCGGCGAGTGTCAAAAGCTCGGTATTCTGAACGTCCGCATTGTTCATGGCAAGGGTGCCGGCACCCTCCGCATAGGTGTTCACGCGGCTTTGTCAAAAATGCTCATAGTCGCTTCCTACGCCTGGCCCGCGAGTGCCACGACGGGTGGCTGGGGTGCCACTTGGGTCCATTTGAAGCCCTGAGAGGTCAGTAAAAATGCATTTATCCGGCTTATTTTATCAAAAATACCCTAGGAGGATGCCTAGCTGCTAGCATTCCCCGCGCTCAGGCTTTGACACCCGGCCCATCATCCGCCACACTCCGCGCCCTTTTCACAGTCTGAATGTTTGAACTCCTGGCCACCGATCCGAACTCCTCCGCGCGCCGCGGACGGCTGACGACGCCTCATGGCGTGATCGAGACGCCCATTTTCATGCCTGTCGGCACCCAGGCGACGGTCAAGGCCGTGCATCCAGAAGAATTGCGTTCGCTGGAGGCCCAGATCATTCTGGGAAATACCTATCACCTCTGGGTTCGGCCTGGAACCGAGATCATCGGTGCGGCGGGCGGCCTGCACAAGTTTATGAACTGGGATCGCCCCATCCTCACGGACAGTGGCGGTTATCAGGTCTTCTCCTTGGCGAAGCTGAGGAAGCTCAAGGAAGAAGGCTGCTACTTTAATAACCATGTGGATGGCTCCCCCATGTTTCTGGGGCCAGAAACGGCCATGGAAATCCAGGCCACGCTGGGCAGTGACATCGCCATGCTGTTTGACGAATGCACGCCCTGGCCCTGCGAGCATGGACCCGCCAAAGAAAGTCTGGAGCTGACACTCCGCTGGGCACGCCGCTGCCGGGAGTGGATTGACAAACACCAGCCGCAGACTGGTGGAGGAGCACAACTCCACTTTGGCATTGTCCAAGGCAGCACCTATGAAGACCTGCGCCAGCGCTCGGCGCGTGAACTCGTGGCCATGGGTTTCAGCGGTTACGCCATCGGTGGCCTCAGCGTGGGTGAACCTGAGGCGGACATGATGCGCATTGCCGAATGGACCTGCCCGCTTTTGCCAGAAAATCAGGCGCGTTACGCCATGGGCCTGGGAACACCGCCTCAGATGGTCGAACTCATTGCTCGTGGCATTGATATGTTTGACTGCGTGTTGCCCACCCGATTGGCCCGCAATGGCACCGCCTACACCCACGAAGGCACGCTGAATTTACGTAACAATAAATTTGCGAAAGATTTTAGACCTATTGCCGAAGACACGCATCCGCTCTGTCAGGGCTTCTCCAGAGCCTACATTCGGCATTTGATCAATACTCAGGAGGTGCTGGGTTTAAGGTTGATTTCCCTTCACAATCTGCATTTCTACCTGTCCCTCGCGTCAAGGGCACGTAAAGCTATCGAACAAGGTTGCTTTGCCGACTTCCGCGCGGAGGTCGTCGCCCGTTACCAAACCCGTCCCGAAATTTCAGAATC
>JAOZVT010000495.1 GCA_025869455.1 Prosthecobacter sp. | reverse complement strand
TGTGCACACTTCAGACTCTCATAACTCCTGGGTCAACTTTTGGGGTGCAGGCCACTCTGGACGATTCTGTTACATTGATTCAATTTTTCCTAGCTTATGTCGTCTCGTTAATCACTTTGGCAGTGTTTGACTTCGGTGATAAAAATTTAGGAGCTTCCTTGTCTCTGATGAAGTGTAAAGGGCAGTCCAAGCTGACTCGCCAATCGACGCATAATCACGGTATCATGGACTTGTCTGCGATCATCATTATTAAGGTTCTGCTCGCACTGGCAACCTTCTTTGCAGTTCGTGATCTCATCTGGTTTGAATTTACTTTTGCAGCCCTTTTGACTGTTGATGTCCTGTGGCTTCTGAAGCGGACACAACACTTTAGAAAATACGGTCCAACGATTTCACAAGTATCGGTGCGCCACTATATTCATAATATCAAAGAGGCGGCATCCCGCTGGGCATGGATTAATCTGAGTACGCTCGCTTTAGGATTGATTCTTTTGTTTTTTTTATCTTTGATGAATCCGTCAGATAGTATTATTCACGGAGTATTGATCTTTATAATCTTTGCTCGCAATGTGGCAGACTTGGTGATTTGTCATCCTTACTACTTAGGAATGCTTGAAATGAAGTGATGTCACTTCTTCATCGTAAAATAAAGGGTGTTTTGTATAGGACTTTACAATGCTGTGTCTATACAATAACGCCCAGTTGAAACAGCCACCTTCGGCGGCGCGCCATTCTTTTCAAAAGCCTCATATCCTGGCTTCAATTCATGCCAAAAGGCCAGGGTCGTTTCATCCTTGGCTTTCTCCAGGCGTTCGTCCGTCATTCGGAAAGGGAAGACATGCACCGCCACTTCCTTTTGCCCACCTTTTAGGGCGGCATCCGCCACCAGATAGATCTCTTCAATCACGGGATCCGTCATGGCAAAGCAGCCAATACTGACCTCATTCCCATGCACCATGATGAAGCTGCCCGTGCGGCCATGATGCTGATCATAGGCATTGGGATAACCAATATTGAAAGAAAGATGGTAGCTGCTGGCTGGGTTCATCTTGGCTTGGGTAAAGGCATAAAAACCCTCTGGTGCCTGCCCATCTCCCTCCTTGAGTTTCGGCCCTAGATCACCCGACATC
>JAOZVT010000494.1 GCA_025869455.1 Prosthecobacter sp. | reverse complement strand
CGCGGGCCATCACCACTTTACCCGTGCGCACTGTCTCGACGATCTCGAACTTGCTCAGCAAGCGCACCGCTGCGTCCAGCTTGTCAGTGTTGCCACTGATCATGGCGATCAAGCTGTCTTCCTGAAGGTCCACGGTCTTGCCGTTGTAATGCTCCACGATCTGGAGGATTTCGGTGCGCTGATCTGGGCCTGCGGCGATTTTGATCAGCACCAGTTCCTTGGAAACCGCATCGCGATCATTGTGCTCAACGCCGTGGATCACATCGATCAGTTTGTTCACCTGCATGATGATCTGGTGCAGACCTTCGGGGTGACCACTGATACCAATGGTCATGCGGCTGAAGCGTGGGTCGCGTGTCTGAGACACCACGAGGGATTCAATGTTGAACCCCCGGCGGCTGAACACGGCGCAGATGCGGCCGAGAACACCGGGTTGGTTATTCACCATCACGCTGAGCGTGTGGATGTTGATGATATCTGCCTGCGGGGCAGGCTTCTTATCCGTGGTGGCAGGGATGCGTTCGCTCATAATACTGTTTGTTGATTGAATAAAAGGTTAGGAAAGTGGATCTGCGGGGGCTGAATTTCGCAGGGTTTTTAAACGCTTGCGGGCCATCTTGACGTAGTCGGTGTTGCGTTCGATGCCGATCCACTGGCGGTTCAGATTTTCTGCGGCAATGGCGGTGCTGCCACTGCCAAGAAAGGGGTCCAGGACGACATCGTTTTCATCGGTGCTACAGGCGATAAGCTTGCTGATGAGGCCCAGAGGTTTTTGACTCGGGTGGCCGCATTTCTCTTTGTTCAGGCCCTTCAGGCTGGGCACACGCAGGATGTTGGTGGCAAATTTGCCTTTATCCAGGTGGGCTTTGCGGGCATCCATGTTTTTGTAACGTGGATCTCGCAGGTAGGCGGTGATGGTGTCTGCATCATAAGGAATGCGGATGGCATCCTTATTGAACTTCACCTGATCACTTTTACGCAGGACCAAGATCATCTCATACTGCGGTGTCAGGCTGTCCCGACGCTCATTGTAGCCCACCGCACGATCCCAGATGATGAGGTCGTGAAATTTGTGTTCTAGACTGAGCCGTGACATGAGATGCAGGAAGGTATGCTCGCGTTTGCCTAAC
>JAOZVT010000493.1 GCA_025869455.1 Prosthecobacter sp. | reverse complement strand
GTCACGAGAATGCGGTTCCCTTCCAGAACCACCCCAAGACCGCGCCTGCCACCGGCACTTTCTTTCTGCCATGGGATACGGAGGTTGTAACCCTGATAAGTCACATTGACCTTCAGGAGTGAACTCGTCTGGATGCTCGGCTCCGCTTGCGCAGCAGGCTTAACCAATGGGCTGGGTTTAGGGCGAAGTGGGGAAATCGTTCTGGCAGGAGTTTCTGCTTGGGCACTGCTGAGGGCCAATAGAGCGATGAGGAAAGAAAAAGGCTTCATAATCACGAAAGGAAAAAGTCTCTGGGTATCAGTGCGGGATTAATCTTCGCCCAGGTAGGAATCTTCCGGGATGTTATAGGTCTGCATGATCTTGGGGTGGGCCGCATCCGCTAGATCTCGTTTGAGCACCAGGGGACGACCTTTCTCCAGGAGCTTGATGATGACGAAGTCTGGCTTGTCTCCCTTTTTAGCCAGGGCGCTTTTGACATCCTTCAGGCTCTTGATTTTAACGCCATTGATCTCATCCACCACACTCTGGGCATAGGGGGTGATGTAGGTATTCACTTCATCTGCCAAAACACTGGTCAGCAGCACTGGCTCAGGACGCTCCACATACAGTTTTTCGGCCAGATAGTTGTCAAACATGTAGTTAGCCGCGCTGTCGGAGATCTGGTGCGCGTCCATCAAGTTCTTGTCCATGGGCTGAAAGACCAAGCCTGCATAGACGATGTAACGTGGGCGCTGATTGTATTGCTCTCCCAGCTTCACATAAGGATCGAAACGCTTAAGCGTGACCGAAGTCTCTGTCTTTTTGCCATCGCGCAGATAGGCTAGCTTGAGCTTGTCCCCGGCGAACTTACGCTCCACCACTTCATTCATGTCCATCAGTTCACCTTCAAAGCGGATGAGTCCATTGTTCAGCACCGGATTGTCATCCATGGATAGAAGCACATCCCCCCGCTTCAGCAATTTACCCGCGCTGCCAGCAGGCTCCACATCGGCAATCATCACGCCGATGCCATCTCCATTCATGCCCAGAGCTTTTCTCTGAGCGCTGTTTTCAATGGGAAAATCACTCACCGCCAGGTCCACGTAGTGATCATAAGTGCCGTCCGACACATCTTTGAGAAATCGCTCAATCACGGGCACGGGGATGATGTAACCGACATTCTGCGCTACTCGACCGCTGAAGCCTTGGAAGGCGACACCGACGACTTTGCCATTCTGGATGACGGGACCGCCCGAGTTACCAGGGTTGATGGCTGCATCCACTTGGATGGCTAGGTGAGAGTCCACCTGCGTATGGCTGAAGGGACGAAAATCAATGCGTGAAACCACACCCCGCGTGACGGAAATCCGATCTCCCCCGATGGGATAACCCACGGCGATGACTTCCGTATTCAGTTTGGGAATGCCACCAAAAGTCAGCGGCTTCATTTTCTCGAAATGAGACCCGTCTTCGGCTTCCAAAATCGCAAGGTCACAATCATGTGCCACATACACTACGCGGGCAGGATGAGGCTCAGGATCGTTGGTGGTACGGATGACCAGCTTCGTCGCATTGCTGATCACGTGAGCATTGGTGAGGAAACGATTTTTCCCAATCAAGAAGCCCGTGCCGGAGCCGCCAGAAGGTGTGCCTGAATTCCACGGTTCGCGGTAATCTGGCAGAAGGACGGAGGAGTCAATATTAACGATGCCTTCCCATTCATCTACCAGCGGGGTTTCTGTAACGGGAGTTTCAGCGATAGGCGACTCCACCTTAGCCGGTTCCTGAGCGGGGGTGAGTGTCGTGAAAGCCAGAGCTGCAAGGGCCGGGTAGAGGGGACGCATTTTCATGAGAAAGTCAGGAAGCCCCAAACATAAGAGGGGCAGTCTATCAAAGACAAGCGCTTCTGCCTTCTTGCTCAAACAATCCTTCAAAGCCCAGACGTCTCCTCTTGCCGAAAGGCCAAGATTCGGCAGGATCGGGGAAATTTCATGGCGAATCCCACTCAGTCCGTTGTCATTGACCAACTCCGCCAGGATGCCTGGGTGGGGGATGCTGTCCTTGAACTCTATGTCCGCAGCCACATTCTACGCCTGCATGGCCGGGTGGATGCCGAGATGAAAACGCGATTCACCTGCAATCAGTTCCTCAACTGCATGGGCAATCCCACGAAGGTGGAAGCTGACATTGGCGTGATCTATCAAAAGGAAGGGCTGGAGGCCGCCTTCGCCTGGATCCGCACCCATCTGGAACCTATCTTTCTCAAACAAGAAGCCAAGCGCACACGAACAGGGAAGTAGGCCGTGGCTATTGCTGTATAAGTTCAGATTGTCACCATGGAATGAAATCCCATTCTTGACATCGCCTAACCACTCGATTATTCAGCGACTCCTTCAAATGAACTCTATCTCTCACACATGCCATAAAGCACTCGCTGGTTCCCCAGCGAAGCGTGATGGCATGCGTTGGGCCGTCGTCGCGTCCTGGCCAGACCAAGTGGGTTGAGAGCATCTTTAGACTAATTTTCGAAGCATCTCCCAACCCACCCCAAATCAGGCGGTGGGTTTTTTCTTGCCGCTCTGATTCACCGAATCATCCGTTATGAGCAGCAGTATCACCCTTGAATCGTCCGGCTCTTTGAGTGCGTCCGGTTCTTCGCGCCCTTCCACAGGTCTAATCATCGCCGCCTTTGCAGCGGTGTATCTGATCTGGGGCTCCACCTATCTGGGGATGCGCTTGGCCATTGATAGCATCCCGCCTCTGCTCATGGCGGGCACTCGTTTCATCATCGCGGGTGGAGCCCTGTACCTAGTCATGCGAATGCGCGGTGCTACGCGGCCCGACTTAGGTCACTGGAAAAGTGCTACTCTCTCCGGCGGACTCTTGCTCGTGGGTGGAAATGGTGGCGTGGTCTGGGCACAGCACACTGTCCCCAGCGGTGTGACTGCATTGGTTGTCGCCTCGGTTCCTCTATGGATCATGCTGGTTGAGTGGTTGCGACCCGGCGGACGCCGACCCACACGCCTAGTGGTTCTAGGGCTAGTCATCGGCATGATTGGTGTGGCTGTCATCGTCATGGGACGCGGGCCTTTGGGCCAACGTGTGATTGATCCCGTCGCCGCCACTGTTTTGGTGGCTGGGAACATTTCTTGGGCGGTCGGCTCCATCTACACACGTTATGCCCGCAAGCCGGAGTCGGCACTGCTGGGTGTCGGCATTCAGATGTTATGCGGTGGCGTATTGCAATTCCTGTTAGGCTTATGCTTGGGGGAATATCATCAACTCAACTTGTCCAACATCACCGCCACATCCGCCTGGGCCTTTGTTTACCTGACACTCATTGGTTCCTTGGTGGGTTACACTGCTTACATCTGGCTACTCCAAGTCAGCACCCCTTCCCGAGTTTCCACCCACGCTTATGTGAACCCTTTTGTTGCCGTGCTTCTGGGGTGGTGGTTCCTGAATGAACCCATCCCGCACAGCGTGCTCATCGCAGGCGCGCTTATTCTTTCCTCTGTGATCCTCATTACTCGTTCTTCCTCCAAGTGAATACACTTCCTGTTAGTCCATTTTACACGCCAGGGCAATCCTCCCTGGCCGTAGATATCCAGTCCCGGCGCACCGCTGGCACTCATGCAGCGTTTGCCCTGCCTTTGTTAAGGCCTGGCATGCGCATCCTTGACTGTGGCTGCGGCCCAGGTTCCATCAGCCTTGGGCTGGCGGAATGCGTGCGGCCCGGCGGCGTCATCGGCATCGATGTCAAAAGCAGTCTGCTCCAGCAGGCCAATGAAAATGCAGCGGAGCGGAAACTCAATGCCGCCTTTATCCAGGCCGATGTCTCGGAACTGCCGTTTGGTTCAGCGGAATTCGACGGTGTGTTTGCGCACTCTTTGTTTGAGAACTTAACCCAGCCCGTGGCAGTTTTGCGGGAGCTTCGTCGTGTGATGAAGCCAGGGGCTTTTATTGCACTGCGCAGTCCCGATTGGGGCGGTTGTGTACTGGAGCCTTTGGAAGATGATGTGGCGGAAGCTCTTTCGACTTATCAGCAAGGCTTGATGGCGCAAGGTGGCGATGTCTTTGCGGGGCGAAAGCTACCCACCTGGTTACGGGCGGCTGGTTTTCACCATGTGACCCCTTCGGCCAGCTATGAGATCTACCCATCCACCGCCCTCATGGCAGATGCCTTGGCTCAGCAGCTTGCCTGTCAGGGACACGATGAAGAAGCGCAGAGTCTGCGCACCTGGTCCTTAAAACCTGGTGCACTCTTTGCCCAATCTTGGTTTGAAGCCGTCGGCTGGAAACCTTGGATTTAAGTGGTCCTCCAAGTAGATCCTTCTGACAAAAAAAGGGCGACCCACCAGGGTCGCCCTTTTCATTGATACTCGTAAGTCTTACTTCAGATCGTTCAGCTTGAGCCCTTTTCTGAATTCATTGAAGCCGTACTTGGTCGGCTGATAATCACCTACAATCGTGACATCGGCCTTAGCTGGAACTTCGAGGCCCAGGCCCCAATACAAACCATTCACGACAAGACGGCGTAGCCCTTCATTGGTCAGATCTGTTGCTGCACCCATGGTGGTCGCCAGAATTTTATTTACTGTACCTGCGTCATTTTTAACTTCGCGTGTCCAAGCGATGGCCATCATCGGGTCATTCACAGGCTGCTCTTTTTTATCTGACGCACGTACTTTCACCTTATCCAAAGCGACGGAATCTGGCGTCATGCCAGCTAAAACGCGGCCACGCAGAAGGATCTTTGCATCGGCAGATGGGTAAGCTTCATAGACATCGCTGGTGCCAAAAACATCGGCAACGCCATGCAACACAGGATTGCCCGCATTGGCTTCATCAATGACAGCCTGGGTGGCCTCAAACTTGTGATGGCCCCAGTGACTGACCCAAGTTTCCCCAAGTACTTTTTTACCCCAACCACCTTCATTGTTCCAGTTCCAGCCGGCATATTTGCTGTCTTTAGGAATGCCTGAAAAGGCATGTGTGCTCGTGCGCAGAGCCACGATGGGCACACCACGATTCATGGCCGCTTCAAACTTAGCCAACGTCTCTTCATTCCATTTGCGGAAGCGGATTAGCATGATGATGGCATCCGCACTATCCAGGGCTTCAGGATGCGTCAGGCTATCACCCTTCGTCGGATTGATGGTTCCATCTGGGTCCATTGAAAAGAGAACCGTGGTTTTGAAACCGTGACGCTCACTCAACAATTTTGCCAGCATCGGCATGGACTCTTCGCTACGGTATTCTTCATCGCCAGAGAGCAAGACAACGTGCTTACCCTTAGCCTCGCCTTTCGGCTCATAGCTCAGGTAATCATCAGCAGCGAAACAGGAGCCGAGCGGCAGCACGGCAAGCAGGGTAATAAATGTACGGCGGATCATAGGGTTGGGAATAAATGCAGTGTATTAGTTAGGATTCATTTCGTCACGGTCAATGTTCCCCACATGATGAAGGCATGACCTGGAAAGGTGCAGACAAATTCATAGTCACCGGGCGCGCTAGGCGCCTTAACTTTGAGATGCTCTTTCTGACCTGGCTCCATGAGTTTGGTGGCGGCAATGATTTCTTTTTCAAAGGCCGGCGGCATGTAGGCACGTCCTTTTTTATCCAGTTTGTCAGGCGTCATGGTCATGGCAGCCGTGCCGATCTCCATGTGTTTACCAGGAGGCACAATGACGAAATTGTGTGGCATCACATCATCATTTTCAAAGATAACTTCAAAGGACTTGCCCGCCTTCACCGTCAGCTTGGTGGTATCAAAACGCAGCTGCTCATGCACGGTGTGAACGATGAATACATCCACGCTAACAGCACTCAGCTCTTTTAAGATAGCCTCAGTAGCAGTTCCCTGAAGGGCGGCCATTTCTTTAGCCGCTGTGATGATCTCCACATACTCTTGCTTGGAACGATCCCCTGCGGGAACCGTCTTTGCATAAGCCAGCACACTGTCCGTGATCGGCTTAGCCTTAGCCGCATCCCAATTCGTCTTGGGAAACTTGATCAGGGCACGTGCTGCCGCAGTACGCTCCTTGCCTGCAATGAGGCTGTCTGCGGTGACATCGAAATTGGCACTGGCGTTTTCAGCGCCTAAAAGTGGCAGCGCTGTTAGCACCGCACGCAGAGTCGCTCCATCAGTCTTTCCCTCAGCGAGCAGCGCACTCAGCAAAGGCTGAAACTTCACGCGCAAAGCGGTGTCACTGGCAGGAATAAGACTGATGGACTCCACCAAATAACGTCGTGCTTTCGCATCTGAATTCTTCCAGACTTCTTCTGGTCCTTGATCCGCTAAAACAAGAGCCGCATAGGCCACACGACTAACCGGAGCCTGTGTGGCGGTTTTTGCCAAGTCTGCCATGGGGATACGATGACGGGTCAACACCCCTTTGCTTTGAGTCAGCAATAGCTTGCCGACGTCTTCAGCGGAAGAATTGAGACGACCTCCTGCCGCGTCAATTCGCTTGAGCACGTCCACCACCACAATCGGGACATCAAGCCCGGTGATCGTTGCCAACTCCGTGAGAGCACTGGAACGAACGTCTGCGGTGATTTTGGGCCGCGTAAGTTTTTCAATCAAGACAGGCTCCACGCTGGGCAGGCCTTTTAGATCTGCATCGCTCGTCTTGGAGATGAACTCCGCTAGGGCTGTCGGATCCTTCGGCAACATCTTGGTCTTCAAGACACTTTGTAGGCCCTTGCTGCATTCGCTGAAGACATGATCAATGTAGTAGTCAGTCGGATATTTCAACACGTCATAGGCAATCTCTAAAGCCTTCTCCGCATCGGGAGTTGGCTGATAAAAACTGAGAGCTCGCACGCCATGCATGCGCACACGTGGGTCGGCATCATTCACAGAAGCTTTCAACAGATCCAAGGCACCCGGCACGCGGTCTTTCCAATAGCAAAGCACACGAGTGGCAGCAGCACGCGCACGCGGATCAGGAGAACTCAGCACTTGCTTCAGCAGGTCCACGTCCACCACATCCACCCATTGATGGGTCCAGAGAGCCTCCAGGCGATGGTGCTCATATTCAGGGTCTGATTTATCCAAAGATGCAGCCCATTTAGAAGCAGCCGCCGCCACTTCCTGATGATCGTGTTTGGCCAATTCCACCTTGGCCAACTGACGCGTGCCGTCTTCCCATTCCTTCAGCAACTCCAGCAGGTTGGCGATGGGTTCGCCATCAATCTTCTTCGGCTTCAACAGCGGACGCCCTTCATAAGTCATCTTGTAAATACGGCCATGACCATGATCACGATTTGGATCACGCAAGTGATGCTGCATGTGCCCAATGATGGCATTCGACCAATCGCAAAAATACAAGGCCCCATCAGGCCCCACGCTCACGCAAGCAGGCCGGAAAGTCGGATACACGGCAGGATCTGCCTTCACCAAATCTTCCACAGTTTCGCCCCTCATGCCGGAGCCTTCCTGACTCAACTTCACACGCCAGATACCTTGAAAGCCAATCACGTTGCAGTTCAGGAAATTGTTTTGAAACTCCTCAGGAAAATGGCGGCTGCTGATGATGCCATTGCCAGGACTTGGGCGTGCCGGACGATCCCAAAAGGGATTCATTTTGGCACTGCCTCCACCTTCGTGTGGCAAGTAGCAGGAGGAGGCTTCTGCGAAGGTATTCACGTTGCCCGTGGCATCGGTGAAGTAAGAGTTGCCCCAGCGATCCCAGATCTTGCCATGTGGATTCACCGTCGCATTCGTGGTGAAGCGCTCCAGTTCATTGCGATTCAGATCATAGCGATAGATGGCTCCATTGGTATTGCGCACGGGGCCATAGATGGTCTCCACCTGCGTACGATGGAAAACGCCATCGCTAGGGTAAATGGCACCGCCATTGTCATAACTCAGATAGCAAGTTTCGTGGTGACTGTCTGCGGCACAAAGTCCCATGAGGATGCGCTCACGTTTGTCGGCTTTGCCATCACCGTCGGTATCCGCGATGTAAACCAAGCTGGGAGATTGCATGACGATGACACCATCTTTGTAAATCTGGAAGCCCGTGGGGCAGTTCAGGTCATCCGCAAAGGTGGTCATCTTGTCTGCTTTACCATCCCCATCCGTGTCTTCAAAGATTAGCAGGCTATCGCCTTTCTTACTGGTCGGGGTACGCTCAGGATAATTCAGCCACGCGCTCACCCAAAGGCGACCTTTGGTATCCCACTGCATAGCGACGGGATTCACCAGTTCTGGAAACATTTTCTCATCTGCAAAGAGTTGGATTTTCATGCCGCTGTGAACCTGAATATCCTTGATCTTTTCTTGCGCATCAGGGAAAGCCACCAAGCCATCTTCCGTAAACTTCATGCCAGTCATCGGCGTCTTGTTGAATTCCTTACCGTCTTTAGGGTTAGGCATGTTCGTCGGAACTTTTTCAACAGAAGGCAGATTGTCATCGGTCACCACCAAATCACCTCCTTTAGCGACGGCCCACACGCGCTTGTCACGATTGGCCGTCTTCACGTCCCGCTGAGTCATCTCCTCCTGCATGACCTGGAAGTTGGACTGATAAGGTTTTTCAGGGTGTTTTTCGTTTTGTTTGAAGGCCCCGACACCCGGCGCGTATGCCAGTCCGCTGCGGCCACCATAGACATTGTAGCCATCCACCGTGCGGTAGCGCTGGTGCCATTCCCAATTCTTATCCAAGATGGCTTTGCGCAGCTTTTCATTCACTTGCGGAGCCTCTTGGCCAGTCAAGCCTTTGAAGGCAGCTTCAGCCACCGCCTTGTCGCCTTGTTCCGTGAGATAAAGACCATTCAGACTCAGAGGTTCGCTTCCATAGGCTTTTTGACTTGGCGCAAAGATGTCCACAAAAGTGACACCATTTGCCGAAGCCACCTCATTCATCGCCGCCGTGTAATTTTGTAGATTGGTATTTTTCTCATCTACTGGAGGCAGGCTTGGGCTGCTTAGCTTTTCCAGGGCGATGGGAGAAAACAGGACGATGCGTGGTGCTGCCTTACCGCTGTAATTCTTCGCCTTCGTTTCCTTCAGAAAGGTATCCAGATTCTTTTTGAATTCATCCAGCCCTTCGTAGCCTTTGAAAGACTCGTTGTTACCGTAAAAGGCAAAGATGACATCCGCCTTCACCTTAGCCAACCACTCATCACGTGTGCCGAACTCATCCACTCGATGCCAGGTTTGCACCTCATCGCCTGAAAACGCTAGGGTTCGGAAAGTCAGATCTTTGTCTGCATTTGCCTCGGTGATCATCGTCTCCAACCAGCCAAAATGCTGAGAACGATCTGGCAATACATTGCCAAGAATGGCAATGGAATCGCCTTTTTGGAACTCGACCTGGGCGCGCAGCGGCGCAGCCAGAGCCAAAAAGGCTAAGAGGATGGATAAGCTGGTTTTCATCGTGGTTGGCAACAAAGTCGGCGATGGAATACGAAGGCTAGGCCGTATCCTTTCGCCGCTGTTTAAACATCCCACACCAGAGACCCTAACCGGACAAAGAAAGATGAAACTTTCCGAGAGTCCTCGTTGATCGAACAAAGACTCGTCAATTGGGGCACTTCATCAAAGCCAGGTTCGCAGCTAAACAATCAAAAGACTCACTTCGGCAGCATGGTGAAATACTGTTCTTCCATCTGTTTCACCTTGGTGCGCAGTGGTTCGAGTTGAGGCTGCATTTTGGCGAGCTCGGCATTTATCTCTGCGAGGTTTTTATCGCGCTGAGGATTGTCTTTCTCAGCGGCAGCGATAGCGGCCTCCGAATCCGTTTTTTTCTTCTTCGCAGCTTCCAGAGCCAGGGTGGATTGAGTGACTTCGGCCTTCTTTGCTTCCAGTACTTTGATCTCGGATTCCAGTTTGGCTCGTGCTTCAGCAAAGGTCTTCTCCAAAGGAGGTTGAGCCGCCTTGAGTTGGGCAATGGCCTCGTTCAGAGGTTGCGCTTTAACAGCGAATTCCTTCTGCAAAGCTTCGGGAATGGCCTGTTTTGCAGCCAGCGCATTTTTCTGGGCAGTGATCTCCTTGGCAATGCTTTCATGCTGACCGCGATGTGGCGTAGCAGCTTTGTCGGCAGCGGCCAATTCAGCCTTGGCCTGGGCCACTTGTTTTTCAGCCTGAGCCATATTGGCCTGAGTCTGTTGAAGATCAGCCTTGGTTTTAGCCAAGTCCTGGCGAGCCGTGGCCAATGCCTTTTCCGCCGCTTCGCGGGCACCGATACGAGCATCGAACTCACCCTGAACATCCGCCAGCTTCATGGTAGAATCCGTGGCCTGTTTTTCAGCCGTCACCTGCTTGGCCTGGGCTGCCATCAGAGTCTGTTCAAGTGGCTGCGTATTCTCATTTTTTGCCTTGGCCTCAGCAATGGCTTTTTCTGCCAGAGCGACTTCTTGTCTTGCAGCCTGAATGGCACGCCCCGCTGCGGCCGTGGCTTGGCGAACGTCAGCCAAGGACTTATCCGCCGTTTTCACATCTTCAGCCAATTTTGGCTGAGGAGCTTCGGCATCTTTAACTGCCTTCTCCTTTGCAGGCAGAGCCGCCGTCAGTTCCGCTGCTGATTTTTTAGCTGCCGCCAAGCTGCCTTCAAACTTCGCTACGTCGGCTTGTTTTCCTTTCACCTGATCTTCTGGCCCCTTCAGTTTAGCAGCCACTTCAGCTAGCTTTTGAACCAGTGGATCAATGGCTTTCTGAATGTCTTCCGCAGATTTCTTGGAGGCAGCAATGCCGTCATCACGGACTTTCGCCAAGGCAGCAACTTCAGCTTCGCGAGCCGCTAGAGTCTTCTTGTGTTCTTCCAACTTGGTCGCAGCCGTAGAATCTTCCACGCGTGTCGGGGCAGTCGCTTTTTCAATGCCATCCAACTCCGCCTTCAAGCGGGCTAATGTGGCCGCATGCTGGGGAATATGGTTGATCGCTTCAGCAATGGCTTTTTTTGATG
>JAOZVT010000492.1 GCA_025869455.1 Prosthecobacter sp. | reverse complement strand
GCTCGGCGTCATCAATGGCGCCGTCGGCGACCTCCGCGCGCATGGGATGGGTCAGGAAGTCGATCTCACCCAGATCGAGGTCCAAACCCACGTCAACGACCGGCTCAGTCAGGTGCATTGGAATGTGGAGAACCGGTCGAAGCAGGTCGTTGGCGACCTCCACCTTCTTGCGGGAGCAACTGGCAAAACTGGAATACGCAGGTCTGAACTTTTCTCATCTGCTCCCCCTATCCTGAACCCCCACGGAAAAATTGAGGTGCAAAAGACCTTAATCATTGACTCTCCTGGTGATGTTCATAGGCTGATACTGGTCAGGTAAACACCGCCTGACTCCGGGTGTAGCAACTCGGCTCTAAGCGCCGTGGTGTGGGCGCAAAACGACACCCCTAAGACCATGCAAATGGCCTGGGGGACGACAGTGAATGTCCAGCCTCCTTGGTCCGCTAAGGGGGTAAAGACTGTCGTAGTCGTCTTAGAGCGACTTGCTAACCCCCAGTCCACCTGGACCACGAAGCGGGTGGATTGGCTGACAATTCGTGTCACCCCACCATGCAACATTTTCCGCTCTCTCTGTCTGCAGCCTCTTCCGCATTTGTGAGGAACTGCGTGATTATCGCTTTCTGCCTGAACAGTCTGTCTTTGATGGCAGATCAGCCCATCCAAATCAGGGATAGGAGTGGTGCTTTGATCTATACCGTCTCAACGAGGGGCGCGAAAACCATTGTGCGAGACAGGCATGGCGCACTGGTCTCCACCGAGACCCAACAGCGCAATGGAATCGTCATCATTCGTGATCGGAATGGGCGACTCATAACAAAGATCAATCCCAAGAAATAGAATCTGCATAATCATGGAATACTACGTCTTAATCGGTGGCACTCAGCAAGGACCACACACAGCCCAGGAACTCCACGACAAACTGAACATGAGGGAAATCGGGCCTGATGATTTGGCATGGCATGAAGGTCTTTCTGACTGGCAATCGTTGAAGACGCTGCTGTCTCCGGGCCTTGAATCAAACAGCTCGCAAACACCTCCCCCACTCCCCTATGTCAAGGTTACATGGTTGCACAAAAAGAAAGTGATGGTTCCTCTGGTGGTCATTTCCACGCTTCTTTTTTCTCCTGGGGCAAT
>JAOZVT010000491.1 GCA_025869455.1 Prosthecobacter sp. | reverse complement strand
TTCCAAACAACAGTGGTGCGACTGCCACTTTTTTCCATGTGATGGTTCGGCCTAAAGCAGGATCCTCAACCGTGACGGTTCCCTCACTGACATACTGGCGGTCCACTTCCTGACCAAAAGTGATGTCACCTGTTTGATATCGCATGGTACGCTCTCCCACGGTGTCCAGGTAATCAGTATCCGCGAGCCCCTTGACCGTAATTTTTGAGATGTCCCCCACGGTTAAGTAGGTGTGCAGCGCTTCCGCTATCTGCATATCCGAGTCACTTTTGTTGATGGTTTGCAAGGTCACCTCCAGCTTGGCCCCCAAACGAAAAGTGAGATGAGCTTCGAATCCATGAGGCCACAATTCGTGCGTGGAGGTATCACTGCACAGGACAAAGGAGAGCTTCACGCCTTCTTCTGATTCGCTGGCTTCCATCAAGGTCCAAGGACGATTGCGGGCAAACCCATGCATGGGTTTGGTGACGTCCGTAGGATGCGCGTTAAACCAAGGCCAGCAAATGGGGATGCCGCCGCGAATCGGCTTACCGGGCTCCAGTACGGCATCGGGACTCAGATAAAGAACCGGTGATTGGCCCGCAGGGGTCCACTCCATCACATGCGCTCCATTCAAGGCCACTCGGGCCGTGCAGGTGGGATGATTGATGGTGAAGATGGGATACCCAGGAATGGATTCACCATGGATAATGGAGGCAGGTAAGGACATAAGCTTGAGGGATTAAAGGAGACGTTCGAGGATCGGCTTCAGGCTCTGGATAACTTTCTCTGGCCACAGCTTGCGGTCTGTCATGATAGCACCATCCAGGGCTTTGTGCTCAGGCCAATTCGCTTCCAAAGGAATGTGCGGTATCACTTTGGCGATGACGGCTTTGGCCATGGCCACATTGGCCGTGACGTGCGCCATGACGGCCTCCACCGTGACATGTTCTTCATCCGTTTTCCAGCAGTCGTAGTCCGTGATCATGGCCAGAGTCGCCAAGGAGATTTCCGCCTCACGGGCCAACTTCGCCTCGGGTAAATTCGTCATGCCGATGACATCGAACCCGAGCTGGCGGTTCGCATTTGACTCCGCGCGTGTGGAAAATGCCGGGCCATCCATATTGACATAGGTGCCGCCATTGTGGACCCGGG
>JAOZVT010000490.1 GCA_025869455.1 Prosthecobacter sp. | reverse complement strand
ACAGACAGTAACAAAGCCGCAAAAAAACAAATCCATTGTTTCATGACTTGCCTCGCAACATCTGAATTTTCGGTAAAAATTCCTTCGTCCAGCTGGCCTCATTCAAGGTGCCCACGTGACGATAACGAATGATGCCTTTGGCATCGACAAGAAAAGTCTCGGGCGCACCATACACCCCCAAATCAATCGCCACCTTGCCAGATATATCACTGCCAATCATTTGATAAGGATTGCCCCACTCTTTCAACCAGGCCTTTGCCTGAGCTGGTTCATCCTTGTAATTCAAGCCAAAAATGGGGATGCCCTGAGCCGCCAGAGACATCAAAAACACTTGCTCATCAACACAGGCCGAACACCAACTGGCCCAGACATTCAACAAGCTGACCTGCCCGAGCATACGTGCGGGTGTCAGCACTTGTGTTTCATCATTCAGGGCCGGCAAACGAAAATCAGGCAAGGCCTTGCCTGTTTGTACGGACGGTAATTTTTTGGGATCCAGCGACAAGCCCCGCCAAAACAAAAGCACAAGGGCTGCAAAGATAAAAAAGGGCAAAAGGCGCCAAAGGCTTGTCTTCATGGTTTTAATTACTCCGGGCATAACGACGATCAGTCAGGGCCAGTAATCCGCCGAAAAGAATCAAAAACCCACCCGCCCAAATCCAGCGAACAAAAGGCTTGAAATACAGACGAACAGACCAGGCCGACTGGCCAAGTGGTTCACCAAGGGCAACATAAATATCACGAAACGGAGTGACATCAATGGCGGAATCCGTCATGGCCATTTGTGCAACATCATACAATCGCTTTTCGGGATAAACGGATTTTATCTGATTGCCGTGACGTACAGTCATATGTGCCTGTGTGCCATGATAATTGGGACCATGCAAGGGCTCTTCGCTGACAAACGTAATCTGATAACCGGCCAGGGTCACGCTTTTTCCTGGCGACATGGACACATCATCACCCACACCATAACCGGATGACACCGCCACACCAATCACCGTCACAGCGACGCCGCAATGCGCCAGTATCATGCCCATAAAAGCTTGCCCCATACCACGGATACCGCGCTGCCTGAGACGCATGTATGCCAGAAAAAGCGTGCCCAGCAACACCCAAAAAGCCATAATCAAAC
>JAOZVT010000489.1 GCA_025869455.1 Prosthecobacter sp. | reverse complement strand
CCACGCGGGCTCCGGTCTTGGCCAAAGCGACGGCTAGATTGGAAGCAACCGTACTCTTACCGACGCCGCCTTTTCCTGAACCAACCGCAATAACGCGCTTCACACCAGGAATGGAAGATTTTGGCAGACGGTCGGCTGAAGATGAGGCCGGTGTCGGAGGCTCCTTGATGTCGAAGTTCAGCTTAGCTTCAGTGATGCCTGGGACTTTCTGCAAAATGTCCATCGCCTGTTCATGGATGAGGCGTGGAATGTTAGGGTCACGCGTGGCGACAGAAATCTCGACGGTGATTTTCCCGCCTTCGATCTGGATGTCTTTGACGAGGCCAAAAGAAATGATGTCGCGGCTGAAACCTGGATAACGAACCTGTGAGAGGGCCTGGCGGATGTCTGAGTCTGTGGGCATGTTTGGGGTTGGGTTACGCTTCTGCTAACGGAGGAGGGACAAAACTCAAGCAGGGTTTCACTGAGACGGAGCAGACAATTTTTTCTGCGTCCAAATCTGGAGGTCGAAACGTTCTCTGGTTAGACAACCCAAACTCCCAAGGAAGAAGCGTAGGCTGGCAACAGTCTGCGCTTCTTCGCTTTGGCCCCTACTCAGAGAAAAGAGATCTAGGACGATTTTTTTGCCATAAACGGGGGAGCGCGACTGTTTACATCTGCCACGGTGACAGCACCGCCCCGCCCACGATGAAACTCAGCCTCCTCTTTCTCGCCCTTCTTTCTACCCTGGCCTACGGTGCCGACCATCCTGACACTGCCGATTGGAAAGACCTCTTTGCCCCGGATCTATCCAACACTGTGTCCCCTGAAGGCTGGGTGATCGAGAATGGAGTGCTGGTGGCCAAGGACCATGAGACCCTCTGGACGAAAGAGGCTTATGGCAACTTCGTGCTCGACCTCGAATTCAAAGTTGAAAAGGAATCCAACAGCGGCGTCTTCCTGCGCTCGGGAGACATCAAAAGCGTGCTCTCCGCCCTGGAAATCCAGGTGCATGAATCCGCCGATGGCAGCAAATACGGCATGGTCGGTGCCATCTATGACGCCTGCCCACCGAGCAAAAGCATGGCCAAACCCGTGGGTGAGTGGAACCGCATGACCATCACCTGCCAGGGACCCCAGGTGAGTGTCGTCTTCAACGGTGAG
>JAOZVT010000488.1 GCA_025869455.1 Prosthecobacter sp. | reverse complement strand
AAAACCCGGAGTACGTCGTACTCCCCGCCCAGGAAGCACGCAGCGATTTTCTGCGCTCCCTTGAGTTTCTGAAATGCTACGCCGGGAGCCTCGGCACCTTCAACAGTTATCGTCGTGAAGTCGAACGGCTGATTCAGTGGTGCTGGCTGGTGCGCAAAACACCGCTCAATACGCTGAAACGGGATGACGTGGAACAATTTATCCGTTTTTGCCAAAATCCGCCACATGCCTGGATTGGCCTGAAAAAAGTTCCACGTTTTATCGACAGGGAAGGCCTGCGCCAACCCAATCCTGACTGGCGACCCTTTGTGGTGACGCTGGGCAAACTGTCGCGCAAACAGGGCAACCTCCCCGAAACACAACAATTCAGTCTGTCTCAGGGGGCTATTCAGGAAGTTTTTGCGATATTAAGCACTTTTTTTAATTTTTTGATCGCCGAAGAATACATGGCTTCAAACCCTGTCGCCCTCATTCGTCAAAAGAGCAAGTTTGTGCGCAAGCGACAACAAAGTGCCCCGGTGCGACGTCTGAGTCTTGTCCAGTGGCAGGCTGTATTAGAGGCAGCAGAAGAGCTTGCGACCGAGAATCCCGGCCTGCATGAACGTACCCGATTTATTTTAAGCCTGCTGTTTGGCATGTATTTGCGTATATCAGAACTGGCTGCCAGCGAACGCTGGATACCCACCATGAATGACTTTGCCAAAGACAGCAATGGTTGCTGGTGGTTTACAACGGTGGGCAAGGGCAACAAGGAGAGACAAGTTGCCGTCAGCGACGACATGCTGGCCAGTTTAAGCCGCTGGCGACTTTTTTTGGGCCTGACCACCCTGCCCTCTCCTGCCGATAACTCACCGCTGATTCCACGCATGCGTGGCACAGGCCCCATGAGCGACACAGCACCGTTGCGACGTCTGGTGCAACAATGCTTTGATTTGGCTGCCCATCTTCTGCGCCGGAAAAACCAGGCAGAAGAAGCGGACAATCTGGGTGCGGCCACAGTACATTGGCTGCGGCATACCGGTATTTCCGAGGATGTTCGCATTCGCCCGCGGGAACATGTCAGGGACGATGCAGGACACAGCTCCAGCGCCACAACAGATCGTTATATTGATGTTGAAAAACAGGCGCAACATCGCTCTGCACG
>JAOZVT010000487.1 GCA_025869455.1 Prosthecobacter sp. | reverse complement strand
GGCTGCATCGAACAATATTACGGACCAAATTCTTGAGTATTGGACCCAAAATCCTGATTTGTCCGTCGAAGTAAAAATTGATCCGGCGCGGCCTGGAGATAAGCCCCCGTTGAATGAGGGCACTATCGGTCGGGCTCGCATCTACAACGCGTTGCACCGTGTCGGAACCCCTTTCTCTGAACGCAGCGCAGGCTTCGTTTGGTTCTTTTCCTTCCTTGTCAAGTTTGCACAAGTAAAAAAATCAGGTCTGCCTGTTATCTTACTGCTAGACGAGCCGGGACTGACATTGCACGGCAAAGCGCAAGCAGATTTGCTGCGTTATTTTGATGAGAAGCTGTCTCCGTCCCATCAAATCGTTTATTCGACCCACTCGCCCTTTATGGTGGCGGCCGACAAGCTCACATCTGCTCGGATCGTAGAAGACCAAGTGGAGATTAAAGGCCCTCGACGATTGCCGCTCGGAACCAAGGTGCTAAAGGACGTGCTAACAACCGATCCTGATACGCTCTTTCCTTTGCAAGGGGCGCTTGGATACGAAATCACGCAATCCCTTTTTATTGGCAAGCATACTCTGCTCGTAGAGGGTCCATCCGATATTCTATATTTGCAGGCTCTGTCTAACTCTCTTGCTGCGAAGAAGCGAATAGCGCTCGATCCTCGGTGGACGCTCTGTCCTACTGGCGGTATAGGAAATGTACGAGCGTTTGTTTCGCTATTTGGCGGAAATAAGCTCGATGTTTGCGTTCTTGCAGATCACAGCAAAGCGGATGCAAAAAAAATTGAAGAATTACGCAAGAATCAAATCCTGAAAGTCGGTCGTGTGTTTACGATGACCGAGTTCACAGATAAGACGGAAGCTGACGTAGAAGACCTGCTGGAACCAGAGATTTTTGCTTCCATCGTCAACGCTGCTTATGGTCTTCCCGCCGGTCATAACCTCACCGCTAAAAAGCTCGATGAGGCAGACAAGAACACCGAGCGCTTGGTCAAGAAAGCAGAGGCCGCTTTTCGGGTGATGCCGGACACGATCCCGACCTTCGACCATTTCACGCCGTCAGCGTGGCTAATAAGGAATGCCAGCGCACTTGAAGGCAGCGATGCGGCAACGAACGCAACGCTAGATCGGGCAGAGGAACTATTCAAAGC
>JAOZVT010000486.1 GCA_025869455.1 Prosthecobacter sp. | reverse complement strand
CTCGCTGACCTTTGCCTGGGCACCCTCATGCTGCGCGCCAAAACACGCTTTGCACAGGCCATGGGTCCCTCTGTCCCGGACGTACAACCGCGTGTTGCGTAAGGTTTCAGGTGGAAGCTTTTGAAAAGCTTCACTCTCCTTATATCAAAAAGCCCCGCAGTCTTTCGGCTGCGGGGCTTTTTGTTGGATCCATTTGGATCATTCGGAATCAATGAACACCAAGGTCGGCCAGATAGCGCTCAGCTTCCAAAGCCGCTGCGCAGCCCTGCCCAGCGGCAGTGATGGCCTGACGATACACGTGGTCCGCCACATCACCCGCAGCAAACAGACCTTCCGTCTTCGTGCGGGTACCTTGGGTTTGAAGGATGTAGCCACCGTCATCCGTGTCCACCAGATCACCCAGGAATCCTGCGTTCGGGATGTGGCCGATGGCTACAAAAACGCACTTCAGCTCCAGTTCACTTTTTTCACCTGTGACCAGGTTTTCCAGGGTCACGGCGCGCATCTCACCTTTCTCATCCGTCAGGTATTCAGCCACGGTGCTGTTCCACACGGGTTCGATCTTGAGATTGGCCAAAGCACGATCCGCCATGATTTTGGAAGCACGCAGGCTGTCACGGCGATGGATCAGATAAACTTTGCTGGCAAATTTGGTCAGGAAACCAGCCTCTTCACAGGCACTGTCGCCACCGCCGATCACACACACGGGCACATTGCGGTAAAAAGCACCATCGCAGGTGGCGCAACTGGTTAGACCGTGGCCGATGAGACCTTTTTCATTGGGCAGTCCCAGATGCTTCGGTGAAGCACCCGTGGCGATGATGACGGTACGTGCCTGACGCACGGTACCATCGTCACTCGTGACTTCAAAGTGACCTTCAGGTGTCTTGGTCACGCTAGAAACCAGGGTGTATTCGATCCGCGCGCCGAATTTTTCCGCCTGCGTCTGCATGTTCATCATCAGGTCTGGCCCCATGATGCCTTCAGGGAAACCGGGGAAGTTTTCCACCTCTGTGGTGGTGGTGAGCTGGCCACCAGGCTGGTTACCAGAGAGAATGAGAGGGCTCAAATTTGCACGACCTGTGTAAATAGCGGCTGTGTAACCTGCGCAGCCTGTGCCGATGATGATGACGTTTTCCATGATTAAAGGGTGAGAAATAGGGAACGAATGTGGGGAGCGTCTGGACAGACGCAAGATGTGCTTTTTTAGAGGATGTCTCTTGGAGTAACCGAAGACCTGCGCTATTCCAAATCTTTACTTATTCCGCCTTGGACACCACGACCAGCCGCAGCAAACTTGCCCTACTCTTCTTTTGCACCGCCATGCCGATGGGTATGTGGAATGTGCCGCTGGCGAATATTTACGCGGCTCACGGGCGGGCGCACTTGGTTCCCTGGGTTTTAGCCACCACGGCCATCGCCGCCTTCATCTCCCCGCTTTTTGTGGGGGCCTTGGCGGATCAGAAAATGTCACCCACGCTGCTGCTGCGCTGGCTGGCCCTGGCCACTGGGGCCGCCCTCTGCCTGACCTGCCTATCTCTCGCCTGGCAGTGGAATGACGGCCTGGTGCTCTTGTGTGCCCAGATTCAGTCTTTGGTGGCCACCCCTGTCTGGAGCCTAACCAGCAGCATTGTTTTTTCCCAACTGCATTCTCCGAAGCAGCAATTTGGCCCTTTACGTGCCTGCGCCACTTTTGGCTGGATGGCGGGCTGCTGGATCGTCAGTTTTGTCCTGCATGCGGATGCCTCCTTAGTCGCAGGTTTCACCGCAGCAGGACTGTGGGTCGGAGTCATGGGACTGTCCTGGATGCTTCCTCTGATTCAACCGGGCGATATGCAGGGCAAGCGCAGCTTTCGCCAAATTCTGGGGCTAGATGCGCTGGATCTGCTCAAAAATCGGGATCATCGGGTCGTGTTCATCACCGCCGCCCTTTACAGCATCCCCCTGGCGGCCTTTTATCCATATACCGCGCGGCATCTGAAGGATCTTGGCGTGCAAAATGTCGCCGCCGTCATTTCACTGGCTCAAACGACGGAAGTCCTGACCATGCTGCTTCTGGCTGGCGTGCTGGCCAGAGTCCGGCTGAAATGGGTCTTCCTTGCGGGCATTGGCATCTGCGTCATCCGCTACGGTCTAAATTCATTCAATACCCAGACGTGGATCATGATCGGCACCACGCTGCATGGATTTGCCTTCACGCTCTACTTCATCACCACGCAGATTTATCTTGAGGAACGCATTGATAAAATGTGGCGCGCACGTGCCCAGGCATTGCTAGCCCTGCTGATGGGCGGGGTGGGAAATCTCATCGGTTATTTAGGCGGTGGTTGGTGGCACCGAACCTGTGAAATCAATGGCGTGACCGACTGGTCAAAGTTTTGGTTAGGCGAAACAGCCCTAACGGCAGCCGTATTTCTATTTTTTGCACTTGCTTACCGTGGCATCCGGGCAGGCAGGTAATCACCTTACCAACAAGTAGGGCCATTCAGTCAAATGCCATAAAGATGTGGCAAGCCCATGCCCGCAAAAGGTCTTTTTAGTTGGTCATCTCTTCTGCCGCCCGTAGCAAAAGAAGAACCGCGTTCGCGAATGCCTAAGTCTCATGAGGAGACTGTTTGTTGGCTTCGTGCGGTGTGAACTCAGAATCTAAATATGAGCACCTCCACAGCGAAACTCCCCCCATCCCCCCGCAGACGATTGCGCCGCCGCATCGCCATGATTTCCACCCACGGCTACGTAGCTGCTCTGCCGCCACTCGGCGCACCTGACACGGGTGGACAAGTCGTCTTTGTCATTGAGCTTTCCAAGCAGTTAGCCCGCCTGGGTTACAAAGTGGATATCTGGACACGCCGCTTCGACAACCAGCCAGAGACTGAAGTCGTGGACGACAATGTGACCATCATGCGCGTGCCCTGTGGCAGCAATGAATTCATCCCCAAAGAACAGCTCTACAAGAACATTCCTGAGTGGGTTGAAAATGCTTTACGCGTCATCAAGAAGCAATCTCTGTCCTATTACTTCATCAACAGTCATTACTGGGATGCAGGATTGGCCGGACAAGCGATTTCCAATGCCTTAAACATTCCTCATTTGCATACGCCACACTCTCTGGGGTCGTGGAAAAAACGGCAGATGGAAGATGCAGCGCCAGAAGACATCGAAAAACTGGAGGAACAATTTAACTTCACCACTCGGGTCAATCATGAACTCAGGCTCTTTCAAGAGTGCGATATGGTGATAGCCACGACTCCACCGCAGTCTGACTTCATCGTAGAAGACTACGGTGTTTCGCCAGCGAAAGTGCGCATGATTCCTCCGGGTTATGACGACAATCGCTTCTTCCCGATCAGTGAAGCCAGCCGCCAAGGTCTGCGGAATGAAATGTCTTACCAAGGCCCCGTCATTGCTTCCATTGGAAGACTGGCGCGTAACAAAGGATTTGATCTCTTGGTCCGTGCCTTTGCCCTTGTGGCAAGCCGCATCCCTGACGCCAAGTTACGCATTGCGGTGAGCATGCAGTCTTCGGATCCAGGAGACAATGACATGCTAAAGGAACTCAAAACGCTGATTGCTGAACATGGATTAGAAGAACGTGTGATCATTTCAGACTCCTTGCCAGATGAGCAAATGGCCGACTTCTACCGCGCTGCGGATGTCTTTGCCTTATCCAGCCGCTATGAGCCCTTTGGTATGACAGCGATCGAAGCGCTTGCTTCCGGCACACCCACGGTCGTCACGACGCGGGGTGGTCTGTATCGTGCTCTCGACTTTGGTGTGCATGCACTTTACACAGACACCGAAGACATTGAAGAATTTGGCATCTGCCTCCTCCAAACCCTGAAGTACCAGCGCTTGCGGGCAAGATTAAGTCACCAAGGCAGTTTGCGTGTGCGTGCACTCTTTGCTTGGAGTGGCATTGCGCAGCAATTGCTCCGTGCTGTCGAAGATCGCCTCCATACAGATGTGGCCGCACCAGAAACCTATCACAGCGGCACCTCTCTCTGGAGACAGGATGTTGAAATCTAATTTACGACCTCTTTTATTTCATTTTACATGAGCAGCAACATTAAGCTCCTGTGCTCCGACCTCGACGGCACGCTTCTTGGCAAGCCAGACGCGACACTCCTTTTTAGACAGGTTTGGGAAACCCACCCTGAGGGCAAACGCCCCAGCCTAGTTTACAACACGGGACGTCTTCAGCAGGACGCCCTACGCACGATTCAGCGTTCAGACCTGCCTCACCCTGAGTACCTGATCTGTGGTGTCGGCACCATGATCTATGACATGCGAAACCGCAGCGTCATGCGCGAGTTTGCTGAGATCATGAGCGAGAACTGGGACCGGGATAAAGCAGAGCAAGTCGTGCAAAGCCTAACCAGTGCCGTTAGACAACCGATCCAATTCCAAAACGCTTTCAAATCCAGTTGGTACCTGCATCAAGCCGCAGCGGAACAACTCAAGGCATTGGAAGTCGGGTTGGCGGCGGCAGGGTTAGAAACAGTCATCGTTTATTCAAGCAATCGTGATCTGGACATCCTGCCCAAATACGCCAACAAAGGCAATGCGTTGGAATGGCTGCTGAAGCATCTTGGCCTTTCTGCCGAGGAGGCCGTGGTGGCTGGGGATTCAGGCAATGACAGTGCCATGTTTCACATTCCTGGCATTCAGGGCATCATCGTGGAAAACGCCCAGCCAGAGCTTGTCGAATCAACGATCCACCTGCCCTGCTACCGTGCCCATAGCATTTGTGCAGATGGGGTCTTAGAGGGCCTACTCAATTATGGTGTCATTCCCCTCATTTGCAGTCTGGATACATCCGATGAACCCAGAGAAAAGCACTTCGATCCAGAGATCCGCCAGCTCCTCAATGAAGCCTCCCCGGAAGCGCTGACCGCAGAAGATCAAGACTACCTGAAGCTGGCTTACAACAAAGCTATTGAAGCATTGCGCAAAAACATCACCCCCATGGGGTTTTCAGCCTGTTCACTGACAGAAAACGAAACCCGTGGCACGGATGCGAACTACCGCAGTGTCTGGGCACGTGATGGGGCCATCACCATCATAGCCTCCCTCACCCTAGACGATCCCGAGATCCGTGATTGCCAACGAGCAACCCTGAAGACCCTCCTCACGCAAGCCTCTCCACACGGGCAGATCCCTGCCAATGTACGCATTGACGACGGCATTCCAGATTACTCTGGAGTCGGTGGCATTTGCTCCATTGATGGTGGCCTTTGGGTCATCATCGCAGCTTATGAATACCTCCGTGTCACGCGGGAGACGGCCTTCATCCGCGAACATCTGCCTGCCTTGCAACGGGCCATGGACTGGTTAACCGCTCATGATTCAAATTATGACGCCCTTCTTGAGATCCCCGAAGCAGGAGATTGGACGGATTTGTTTGGTCGCTCTTACAATGTCCTTGTGGATCAGGTGATCTGGTACCGTGCCAACATCGCCTTCGGCAGACTCCTGGAAACACTGGGGCAGGAGAAACGAGCGGGCGAATACCTGCGTTGGTCACAGACCATCAAGCTGGCTATTCTCCAACGTTTTTGGCCCACCACAGCGACGACGCCAGGCATCACGCGCACCTTTGCGGACATGCAATACAGCATGGGAGATACGACCTATCTTTTAGCGCAAGTCACCCCGTTCGACTTCAACTGGCGCTGTGATATCTATGGCAATCTTTTGGCCTTCCTCTTCAACGTCTTGGATGTGGATCGCGCCCGCAGCGCCTTCAGGTTCATGTGGGGAGTCGGTGTGAATGAACCCTTCCCTGTGGCCAACCTCTATCCTGTGGTGGCCCCTGGTGACCCGGACTGGAAACCATATTACGCGGTGAATCTGCTCAATTTGCCGAATCACTACCACAACGGCGGCTTATGGCCTTTCATTGGTGCTAAGTGGGTCCAGTTCATCGCACGACTCGGCATGAAACCGTTGGCGCTTCAAGAGCTCCTCAAACTGGCACGGTTAAATCAACGTGGGGTCCAGGGAGAGTGGGAATTCAATGAATGGGCTCATGCCAAAACGGGCAACCCGATGGGCAAAGCCTTCCAAGCCTGGTCCGCCGCTGAATTCATCCTGGCCTGCCACGAGGTCGGCTTGGCTGATACCTAGCCGTGCTTCCCCAGCCATGTAGTCGGTTAGCACATTTGCCTTTTCGATCTCCCCAGAAAGAACTGAGCAAGTGTGAAGCCGCCTGTGCGGTGGAGGTTGGAGGCATTACCCTTGTCCTCGAACACCTTCTCACAGGCGACTCCTTCCCGATTTTTTTTAAAACACACCCTAACCAAACCGCGCACTGGCAAGATGCGTATTATACGCGATAGTCCACTGCTCATGGTCAATGGTGTCATCAGTCTTCGCTGCCCTGCGTGCACACGTCCATTCCTCTCACTGCCCCAGCAGCCGGGAGCCCTGGTAACATGCCCCCACTGCGCACGCAGTGCTACCATGGAGTCTTACACGACGGCAGCTAATGCCCAAGGCCCGGCGGCAACCAGCCTGCCAATCCAAAGACGCATCATCCCGTCCCGCCCGCAGAATGCGCCTCAAGGCAGTTCCGTGCTGCCCAACATCATTCGACCACCGAACAGGCAGCCGAGCGCGTGGCCCCAGGCACCGGAGCAAGCCCCGCAGTTTGCCCCGCAGACACATCCACTCTTTCCCCCTGCCCCCACGGCATCTCCTAGCTGGCCTCCTGTCTCACAAATAGCCAGCACGCCCTTCAGCCTAGCGCCACCGAACCCAGCCCCCACGGAGCCAGAAAGCCCCACACAGACTTTCTTTGCCCCACAGCCGCCCCAGCCAAGTGCCGCCCCAGTCCAAGCAGCGCCAACACGCGAATACGAACCCTGGGGACAAGCCACCTTGCCTGAGAGCGAGCCACCGGCACCCGCCATGGCTGACTCCACCTGGCAACCCACCAGGGACGAACGAAATGTCCCTCTGGGCCTTTTTCTGGTCTTCGTCCTGGGCTTAGCAGGATGGCTCACCTGGGAAGTTTCGCGGCCACCTTTGGCGATTGAAGTGGAAGCGCCAACCCCAGCGCCACAGGTCATTCCAACAGAGCCGGTCGTCCAGCCCCCGCCACCTGAAGCTACCCCAGAAAAGCCACCAGAGATGGTCACCGAAATCAGACGGGCCGAACTACCAAGCCCCGCTGAAGTCATCCCTGAACCTGTCGAAACACAGTCCATGGACCTTGTCACCGCTACGGCTACGGCTGAAAAACTCCTCTCCACACTGCTAGAAAGTAAGACGACCGACGAACGAATGGCCACACTTTCCCAAGGGGAAGAGTACCGGGTCGATGTGGAAGAATTCTTTGCCAAAAGCCACCCCCATTTAAAGTCTCTGAAGGTCAGCCCCACCAATCCGCTGACGCTGCCAGGTCAGGAAATGGTGCCCATGCTTTTCGTCTGGACTGACAAGAATCCAAAGAAAGGGTCACTCCTCAAGATGACCCCACAACCCCAAAGCGGCTGGCTTTTAAACTGGCCGCTCTTTGCCGAAACTCATGAAGGCCGTTTGGCGCGCTTCCTAGAGAGTGGTTCTGAGCAGCCTTCCTGGTTTTATGTGACTTTACACCGCAGCCATGCCTTCGACCTGCCTGAAGCCGTACGCGCTGACTATCTCTGCGTTGATCTTCAAGCCAGTGCAGATGGTTCTGTAGGTACCAAAGCTGTCACAGCCTTGGACACTCCTCTGGGGCGCTTTTTAGAGCGCGAGGTCGCGTGGGAGCAGGTGTATATTGCAAGACTGCTACTTCAGCATCGAAAGCTAGCAGATGAAGTCCAAACCGTCGTCATTCTGGACTGCGAAGGCGCCGTCACTGGGGCTGTTTTCCCCAGTGGCACCATGAAGCAATAAAGGATAATTTCAGTTAAAAATCTGTGCCAGCTTCCTATTTTCTTCGTTTTCATGAAGAAAATACAACTTTGGCCCGATCTCTGCTTGATAGTATAGCACACCAATGAAAGGGGTGCCGCCAACCAACCAATGGCAGATCAAGGACTATACCAGACACAGACTCAAAAGCTCGCCATCGGCCCACAGATGCAGCAGAGCTTGCAGATCCTCCAGGCCCCAACCCTGGAGCTTCGGCAGATCATTCAACAGGAGATTGAAATCAATCCTGTGCTCGAACTCGAAGCCCCCGAGGTTTCTCTGGAGGATGCCGTACCGGACGATCCTGATGATCGTGATGGAGGTGATCGCGACGAGCTGGATGTCATCTCCCAAATGGACGAGGAATGGCGCGAGTATTGGGCCCAGAGCCGAATGCAGACGACCAATCGTACGGCGGAAGACCAGGAACGCTGGCAGTTCCTCATGGACTCCATCGTGGCCCCCACGACCCTCCAGGAACACCTCGTTACCCAGCTACGAACGGCAGAGATCAATGATCCTATCTTGGTCAAAAACATCGAGTTTCTGATCGGTAGCCTCGATGACAGAGGATTCCTCAACTACACCGTCGAAGACCTCAGTCTTCAGCACGGCCTGCCCGTGGATGATCTGCATTCCGCAAAGGCGGTTCTGATGTCTTTTGACCCAGTCGGAGTAGGGTCAGATGACCTGCGTGAATGCTTATTGATTCAACTGGAACGCTTGGGGAAAACTCACAGTTTGGCCCATCGGTTAGTCGAGCAGCACCTGGAAGATCTAGCGAATAAACGCTACCCGATTCTCGCTCGTAAGTTGGGAGTTCCCCTGGAGCAAGTCTCGCGCGCAGCTGATTTCATCAGCACACTTGATCCACGGCCAGCCTCCCGTTTTAGTCCCAGCAGCAACAATTACGTCAGCCCTGACATCATCGTTGAACGTCAAGGTGGTGAATGGGTACCCGTCATGAATAATGACGACCTGCCAAGCCTGCGTCTCAGCAATGCTTACAAGGACTTGCTGGGACAGGCTGGCAGCACTGGTGAAGTGCGGAATTACATCCGTGACAAGATTCGCAGCGGCAAATTCCTGATTCGCTCCATTCACCAGCGGCAGCAAACGATCCATAAGATCGCGACCCAGATTCTCGCCCATCAGCGAGAGTTTTTGGAGAAAGGAACCAGCTTCCTACGCCCGCTTAACATGGCCCAAGTGGCCGATGAAGTCGGCGTCCATGAAACCACCGTCAGTCGCGCCATCTCGGGCAAATACATGGCCACCCCTCACGGCGTGTATGAGCTGAAATTCTTCTTCAGTCATGGTGTCAAAACAGACTCTGGAGAAGACCTCAGCAACACGAGCGTGAAGAACGCGATTGCGGACCTGATCAAGACAGAAACAAAGGCCAAACCGCTCAGCGATGACAAGCTGGCCAAGCTACTGGACAAACAGGGCATCAAGGTCGCCCGGCGCACCGTCGCCAAGTACCGTGAGGCTTTGGGCATCTTGCCGAGTCACTTGCGCAAATCGTTTTCGTGAACTCAGCAGGATGAGCTTTTAAGCCGGATTCCACGATTCAGCGCGAGACAGCGGCAAAAAGCCTGAGGCTCAGGCGGTTCGGGAGACTGTGGGACTGTCTTTAAAAAGACTGGACCCACAGATACCGGCACCGAATGAGGCCAGGATTTGCAGCCGCTGGCCGTGATCAATCGCGGAGTTCGGGTTTTAACATCCACCGTGGCCTATGGGTATAGGCCACGTGTTTGTTTAGCCTCCCACACACGTTTGATACCCAAGCTCAGCGCTGCAAAGCGCATGGAAACCTGGCGCTTACGGTGGAACTGAAGCGTCTGAGTGAAGGCCTGTTCCAAGATACGGAAAAGCTTATCCAGCACCTCCCCTTCTCCCCAAAAGAAGCTCTGGAGGTCCTGCACCCACTCAAAGTAGGAGACGATCACACCGCCGCTGTTACAGAGAATATCTGGAATCACGAAGATCTCTGAGCGCTGCTCGAGGATCAAATCTGCATCAGGCGTGGTCGGGCCATTGGCTCCTTCTGCCAGGATGCGACATTGGATCTTGGCTGCATTTTCACCAGTGATTTGCCGCTCCAGAGCTGCTGGAACCAAAACGTCACAAGGGATCAACAGAAGCTCTGAATTACTGACCGGCTCAGCGCCTGGAAACCCAACCACACTTTTGGTTCGCGCCACAAATTCGTTCAGCGCCATCAAGTCCAGTCCCTGGGCATTGTGAATACCACCGTAAGCATCACTCACAGCCAATATTTTCACGCCCTGCTTTGCCATGGACATGGCCGCCACAGAGCCCACATTTCCGTAACCCTGGATCACTGCAGTGGCCCCTTCCGCACGAATGCCTAAAGTGTCCATGGCACGCGAAATCAGGTAAGCAACACCGCGCCCCGTGGACTCACGCCGCCCGAGTGAACCACCCAGCCCGACAGGTTTCCCCGTCACGACCCCAGGCACACAATGGCCGACCTGGAGAGAATAGGTGTCCATGATCCAGGCCATAACTTGCTCATTGGTCCCCATATCCGGCGCAGGCACGTCTAACTGAGGCCCGATGAAAGGGATCAATTCCTGCGTGTAGCGCCGTGTTAAGCGCTCAAGTTCGCCAATGGAAAGCTTGCTAGGATCACAGCACACCCCACCCTTAGCTCCACCATAAGGTAAACCTGTCAGCGCGCACTTCCAACTCATCCACATGGCTAAGGCCGCGACCTCCCCCATGGTTACATCGGGGTGAAAACGAATCCCGCCTTTCGTTGGCCCCAGGCTCAAATGATGCTGGACGCGGTAGCCGCTAAAGACCGTGGTGGTGCCATCATCTCG
>JAOZVT010000485.1 GCA_025869455.1 Prosthecobacter sp. | reverse complement strand
CTCGGAAACACTTCGTCTCGCCGATCTTGAAATTAGAACACTCAGCAATTTGTCGTCTCTCAATGACTAGCCATTTCGACAAGGCGGGCGGGAAGCGCGTAGTGGACAGTTTTGTGGGGCGCGTGTGAGAACACGGCGAAAGCACTTTATCTCCCGACGTGGCCGACACGCCATGCGCAAAGCACATTCCTGCATCCCGTTAAAGTATTCGAAAATTGAATTTCAGGCCGTTCTTGCTCTGCAACTCATTATCCGCGAACGCTCTGACGCACTTGCGACACGGCCTGCAGTAGATAGAGTCAGTTACGTTGGGGGAATAGCAGATGACTTTTCCTGATGCGATTGTTGCAGCGCTCATAACATTTGCAGGAACAGTAGTATTGGCACCTTTGGTGAATAGGCTTGTGCAGTACCTATTTGAGAAACGAACACGATTGTTGGTCAACACACAGATTTGGAATTTTCAGATCACCAAGGACTTGAGCAACGTACTCGAGAAGGCACGGCACAGTTTAGAATTTAACGATCCCGGTAAAGAGGCACTGCGCTATGATCACATAGACTCATACATTGAGATCGAACTTACGAATAAGGGCAAGAGACGTATAAACAGCGTCACACTAAGTCAGGATTTTGGATCGGGTTATTATGAGATTGCAGGGAAGAACGAAACTCACAGGGCTCGCACCGATGAACGCATAGAGTTAGGCGACTTACAACCTGGAAAAAAATTTGTTGTTCGGTTCTGGACGCTAGGCAAAGCCAGCACGATGTGGGCGTTACTGCTGAGAAGAAAAGTTGCAGTATCGGCAGATGAAATCGATCACATTCGATGGAAGTTTCCACTTCCGGAGTATTTGGCCCGTAAATACGCGGTTTTGCCAAAGTGGGTAGAGATGATTTGGTGGGTGGTTGCGCCACCAATTGTTACAGCGATAATATTTTGGCTCATAGTAAAGCTGGTATTCGCGTGACGGCACTTCGCGTCTTTTGTTCAGCAGTGACTAAGTGAGTCATCGGCCCCAAAACCTGCTACCCACCATGATGAAACGCGAGACCTTCGAGATTGCCCACATCTACGTGCCGGTGAAACGGCGCGCGACGCTGGAGCCGGACAAGGTCGCGGCGCTGGCGCAGGACATTCTCG
>JAOZVT010000484.1:8749-11113 GCA_025869455.1 Prosthecobacter sp. | reverse complement strand
CCCTGTTAATTGCCCAGAATTTAATTCCTCGGGTGATGATTCATGAGGAAAACGGGCAGCGGGTGATTCAGTCCAACGGCATCGCCAGTCACCCGATGGGCCAGTTTCCTAACCGAAATAACCCGAACTCCATTTCTGCCCAGAAATATGATCTGCATGTCAGCTTGACCCCCAAGGTGGCGGCTAAACCGACAGCGGCTAAAAGAGCCTATTTCGGAATGGCTCTCAATGGCGTGCCCTTCGAACCAGGGACGGCGGAGTTTTGGAAGCGTGATCCACGCTCTGGCTGGGTAGCGGAGGCAAAGAGTGGTCATGTGAATCTGGGCCTTGATCAAAACGATGCCCATGTGCAGCCCACTGGTGCCTATCATTATCATGGTCTGCCCACGGGTTTGGTCAAAGAACTGGGCGGAGAGACGGAAAAACAAATGTTGCTCCTCGGGTGGGCAGCGGACGGTTTCCCGATCTATGCCAGCCTTGGCCATGCCGACCCCAAAGACGCGAGCAGCCCCTTGGTGAAGATGAAGAGCAGCTATCGGTTGAAATCAGGCACACGTCCAGGTGGTGACCAAGGTCCCGGCGGCAAGTACGATGGTTATTACACGGAAGATTATGAATACGCGGCTGGCCTGGGGGATCTGGACGAATGTCACGGTCGGTTCGGTGTGACACCGGAATTTCCTGAGGGCATCTACCACTATTACATCACCGCTGAATTCCCCTACATGGGGCGGAGTTGGAAAGGCGAGCCGGATCCAAGTTTCTTAAAGCATGATGGGCCTCCCGGAGGTGGCGGGCCAGATCGTGGTCGTCGTGGCGGCCCAGGGTTTGGGCCACCGCCAGGGATGGGGCCTCCTGGAGGCCGACGTGAGGGACCACCACCAGGGTTTTAAACCTCAGGTGCCGCAGTAGGTACGATAGTCTTCCGCACCTTCAGTCTCAGGTGTGCTGTATTCAGGAAGGTCCACGCTGTGATCGTAGGGCGTGGCCAGAACGGTGAGCAGACGTTTCATGATGTTGAGATCCTGATGCTCCACGGCTGCGGTCAGCGCTTCTTCCACCTTGTGGTTACGCGGGATGAAGGCGGGATTGTTGGCCTGCATTCTCTGGGTCACTTCCACGGCTGTTTGGGGCTGCCGAGTCAGTCGGACTGTCCATTGTTCATGCCAGGTTTTTAAAGCGGCAATGGGGAGCGTCCGTTCAGGGGTGGAGAGGGCGCGAAAGGTGTTGGTGAAGTCAGCTTGGTGCAGCCTCATGGTTTCCAGCAAATCATCGACGAGGGCTTTGTCGGCAGCCTCTTCATTGAACAGGCCGAGTTTCTTCCTCATGCCAGCCAGCCAGATTTGATCGAAGTGGCTGCGGAAGCTTTCCAGGGCGGTATTGGCCAGTTCGATAGCCTGCTTATCCTCTGGATGCAGCAGGGGCAAAAGAGTCTCCGCCAGACGGGCGAGATTCCATTGGGCGATGGGGGCCTGATTGTCATAGGCGTAGCGGCCTTGGTGATCAATGGAACTGAAGACGGTGGCTGGATCGTAAGCGTTCATGAAGGCACAAGGGCCATAGTCAATCGTCTCGCCGGAGAGCGCCATGTTGTCGGTATTCATCACCCCATGGATAAAGCCGACGTGCAGCCACTGAGCGATCAGGCGTGCCTGCCGCTCGATGACAGCTTGGAGAAAGGCTAAGTAAGGCTCCTTTTCGCCTGTTAGATTTGGGTAGTGACGGGAGATCGTGTAGTCGGCCAGCGCTTTCAGTGCGACTTTGTCCTGATGTGCCGCTGCCCACTCAAAGGTGCCCACCCGAATGTGGCTAGCGGCCACGCGGGTAAGGACAGCTCCGGGTTGCCGAGTCTGTCGGAAAATCGTCACGCCCGTGGTGGCCACGGCTAGGCTGCGTGTGGTCGGGATTCCCAGGGCATGCATGGCCTCGCTAATGATGTATTCCCTGAGCATGGGTCCCAATCCTGCAAGTCCATCGCCCCGGCGGGAATACTCGGTGGGGCCAGAGCCTTTGAACTGAATGTCGAAGCGTTGGCCATCGGGAGTGATTTGCTCGCCTAACAAAAGAGCACGTCCATCACCCAAAGTGGTGAAGTGTCCGTACTGATGGCCCGCATAGGCTTGTGCGAGGGGCTTGGCTCCATCAGGCAAACGGTTGCTGGCGAAGATGTCGGCTGCATTTGCTGTGTCCAGAACCTCGGCTTTCAGTCCCAGGGATTTGGCCAGCGGGTGATTAAAGATGGTTAGGTTCGGCCTAGGTGCCTGCGCTGGTTCCGCCTCGCTATGAAACAAGGAGGGTAACTGAGCGTAGCTATGTTCCAGGTGCCAGCCAGCGTCGGCAGAATGAAGAAGCGTGTCGTGCATG
>JAOZVT010000484.1:0-8739 GCA_025869455.1 Prosthecobacter sp. | reverse complement strand
CTGCTGAGGCCACGGCAAGCACGGATATGGGTGGAGACTGACTTGCTGGCGGGTCAGGGAAGATTTTGCGGCACCTTGACCAGCTTGGCCGGGTCGTAGCCCTGTGCTTCCAGCCGTTTCAGGATGCCCTTATAAGTTGCCTCATCCAAGGTCGGTTGACGGCTCAGCACCCAGGCCAGTTTACGATTGGGATAACCGACCACGCTCCACTGATAGTCAGCGTCTAGGTCGATGATCAAATAAGGCACGCGTAATGGCCAAACAAACTGCACCCGCCACTCCGCGTTCGATTCTTTGTTATGCACCCAGGCCACGCCCTTCCATTGCTCCAGCGGAGCATCCAGGCTGCCGCGCCGAAAGAGAAAGATGTTATCCATTTTGCCATCCGGCCTCAAGGCATACCGATCCAGTGTCCCCACCTTACCTTTTTCCAGGGAGTAAGGGATGTTGGCATAGACATACCAGTCCCCCGTGTAGCGATTGAGATCCACATGCGGGACCGTTTTCAGAGGTGGCTGTTTCACGGCGGTGGAGCATGAGGTGAATGATAACAGGCATGCAACGGTAAGCAGCCATGACATGATCTTCATGCTAGAAGAACGTCTCCCAGTTGCAAAGAGGGACAGGTAAATGCAGCCTTTATGACGAGTGAGTCTTTTCGCTCTTTAAGCGCTCTAAAGCCAACACATCCAGCTTGTCCTTTTCCCTAACCGACTTTGATTTGAGGCGCACCAACAGTTTTTCGAACGAGGATTCCATCGGTTTCGGGAGTTCTCCATTGGCCTCCGCGCAACCACTGCGCATTTTTCCACAGCATCTCTAGGCGCTTCAGAGGGGGCAGGCTGGAAAGGTTTCCACCGACCTTGCGGCGCAAAGGTTCCTGTAATTCATCAGCCATAATAAAACACACCCGAGGAAACTGGCAGTCTGAATAATCTAACCATCCTTGGATTCAGGGGTTCCAAATCCAAGGATGGCAGAGAGGTTCAGAGTTTACGCTTTCTCAAACACGGGTTTTCCATCCTTCATCGTGGCCTTGATCACGTCGCCATCTTTGAAGTTGCCTTCGAGGACGGCAAGACTCAGTGGATCAAGCAGATGTTTCTGAATGGCGCGCTTCAGCGGGCGTGCTCCATAGACGGGGTCGAATCCTGCATCGGCCAGATAACGCGTGGTTTCATCTGTGACGGTGAGGTGGATGTTTTGTTTGGCCAAACGGGAGATGACGCGTTGGAGCTGGATCTTGACGATCTGGTCTAACTGCCCGGCATTGAGGCGATCAAAGATGACGATTTCATCAATGCGATTCAGGAACTCTGGGCGGAAGAACTCTTTCAAAGACTCACGCACCAGGGCATCCCGCTGCTCAGCATTGGTGACATCTTGAATGGCATTGCTACCGATGTTGCTGGTCATGATGATGACCGTGTTTTTGAAGTCCACCGTGCGGCCTTGACCATCGGTGATGCGGCCATCATCCAGCACCTGAAGCAGGCTGTTGAAGACATCCGGGTGGGCTTTTTCCACTTCATCGAAAAGGATGACACTGTAAGGCTTGCGACGGACGGATTCCGTGAGTTGCCCACCTTCATCATAACCGACATAGCCGGGAGGTGCGCCGATCAAACGACTGACGCTGTGCTTCTCCATGTACTCGCTCATGTCGATGCGGATCATGGCGTTTTCGTCGTCGAAAAGGAATTCGGCGAGGGCTTTGCAAAGTTCCGTTTTACCGACACCTGTGGGGCCGAGGAAAAGGAAGCTGCCGATAGGGCGGTTCTCATCCTGAATACCCGCGCGGGCACGGCGGACGGCGTTGGACACGGCGACGATGGCATCCTTTTGACCAATGACTCGGTCAGATAGACGCTCTTCCATTTTCACCAGCTTGGAGCGCTCACCCTCTTGAAGGCGGGAAACAGGAATGCCCGTCCAGTTAGCAACCACGCGCGCGATGTCTTCTTCGGTGACTTCTTCACGCAGGAGCGTATGCGCAGGTTTTGGCGTATCTTCAGACTTGGCGGAAGTGCCCGCTTCACTCTGAAGTTTTTTCTCCAAATCAGGAATGAGACCATATTGGATCTCTCCGGCGCGGCCAAAGTCGCCTCGGCGTTGGGCCTGCTCCAGTTCGGTGCGGAGGCGGTCGATTTCTTCTTTCACTTTGCGACCAGCATCCACCGATTCTTTCTCTTTGAGCCATTGGGCTTTGAGGGCATCCGACTGCTCTTTGAGATCGGCGATTTCCTTCTCCAGTTTTTCCAGTCGGGTTTTGCTGGCCACGTCTTTTTCCTTTTTCAGGACTTGGCGCTCCATTTCACCCTGCATGATTTGACGTTCGATGACGTCAATCTCGGTGGGCATGGAATCCAGCTCGATCTTGATGCGGCTGGCGGCTTCGTCCACAAGGTCAATGGCCTTATCGGGCAGGAAGCGGTCGGTGATGTAACGATTGCTCAGCGTGGCGGCGGCGATGATGGCTCCGTCCTGAATGCGCACGCCGTGATGGACTTCATAACGCTCTTTGAGTCCACGCAGGATGGCGATGGTGTCTTCAACACTGGGTTCACCGACGAGCACGGGCTGAAAGCGACGCTCCAGGGCAGGGTCTTTCTCGATGTATTTGCGGTATTCATCCAGCGTGGTCGCGCCGATGCAGCGCAGCTCACCACGGGCGAGCTGAGGCTTGAGCAAATTGCCAGCATCCATGGCACCTTCGGCCTTGCCAGCGCCGACGATGGTGTGCAGTTCGTCAATGAAAAGGATGATTTCACCGTCGCTGCTGGTGACTTCTTTGAGGAAGGCTTTGAGTCGTTCTTCAAATTCACCCCGGAACTTGGCCCCGGCCATCATGCCGCCGAGATCCATGCTGATGAGTCGTTTGCCTTTGAGGGAGTCAGGCACGTCACCTGCCACAATGCGGCGGGCCAATCCTTCTGCGATGGCGGTTTTACCCACACCAGGTTCACCGATGAGGACGGGATTGTTTTTCGTGCGGCGACTGAGCACCTGCATGACGCGGCGGATTTCTTCATCGCGACCAATCACGGGGTCAATCTTGCCTTGTTTGGCTCTGGCCGTGAGATCGGTACCGTATTTTTCCAGGGTCTGATATTTGCCTTCGGGGTCTTGGTCAACGACCCGCTGGCTGCCACGCACAGCGGTGATGGCTTTGGTGACGGTATCGTAGGTTAGGCCAGCTTGCTTGAGCAGGTCGGAGACGTCCGACTTGGTCTTGAAAAGGGCCAGGAGGATGTGTTCGACACTGAGAAAGTCATCCTTGAGTTTCTTTTGTTCGTCCTCGGCCTTCGTCATGAGGTCGCGGAACTCATTGGAAAGGTAGAGACTGCCCGTGGCACCGCTCACCTTGGGTTGACGGTTGAGCAGGGCTTCCAGCTGAGTCTTGAGGTTGGAGATGGCTTCAGGCTGAACCGTGGCCTTTTCAAAGAGCGGCGTGGTGATGCCACCTTCTTGATCAAGGAGAACCGAGAGCAAGTGAGCGGGCTTCAATTCTTGATGGCCGTGCCTTGTGGCTACGGATTGGGAAGCATTGAAAGCTTCCTGGACTTTGACGGTGAATTTTTCAGGAGACATGGTTGTAATGGTTGGTTGTTTCCCTTTTCCTATGCTGACACTGTGCCACGAAGTCGCAGAGATGCACTAAGCCTTATCTGGCAAGGCATCGGCCAGAATTGTCAATGAGATAGCCTATGAGAATGAGCCGATTTTGGCGCGGATGTGAAGGTTTTATTGTGTCAAAATGACTCAATGTCCTTATAAAAAAGCGTCAATGCCGCCAATTGAAGAGGCAGGAAAATGAGAGAACTTCAAGGGTGCGGAGAAGTGTAAAAATACTGAGTTTCCTTTGATTATTAGCTGAAATTTGATAATTTTACATAATTATTAGAAAATGAACATCATGCCTTCCAGTCTCAGTCGGACTGGCCAGACCACTAAATCAGCGGCCCTGGTGGTGTGTGGCGTGGCCATGATAGCCCGGTATTTATTGGCTGGGCAAGGGGCTGTGCTGGCTTTTCACGGGCTGCGTGCAGATGCTGTGCCCACGGGCGTATTGGATGAAAGTCTGCATCTGCCGATCTCGGTTTTCAGAACCATCTGCCAGCATTTGGCAGCAAAGTATCATGTGATGCCGCTGACTGAAATGGCGGCAACTTTGGCAGCAGGGGAAAAACTGCCCAGTAAGGCGGTGGCGATCACTTTTGACGATGGCTATGCCTCTAACTACGAACTTGGTTTTCCCGTGCTGCGTGAGTTCGGACTGCCTGCGACGATTTTTCTGGCCACGGGTTTCTTAGATCGCACCTACCCACTGTGGTTTCAACAGGTGGACTTGGCTTTGGGGATAAATCAGCGAGGTGCCCTAACAGAGTCTTTGGCAAAGAAGCTGGTTTTATTGAAAACGCTTCCAGACCCAGAAATGCGACTGCAAGTGCATCGTCTAGTGGAGCGGGCGGGGGATACTCTTCTAGAAAAGAACCCTGCCGTCACTCAAGCTTTGAGCTGGGATCAAGTTCGGGAGATGCAGGCCACGGGGCTGATCGAATTTGGCGGACACACGCACACCCATCCCATCCTGGCTCGTTGCAGTCTGGAACAGCAAGCACGGGAGATCGAAACGTGTCGTGACCGCATTTTAGAAGAACTGGGGGTGTCCCCCACATTGTTTGCCTTTCCCAATGGCGGCCTGGGAGATCACTCTCAAGAAACGCTGCGTCTGCTGAAAGCGGCGGGTTTCACCTCCGCCTGGACCATGGTCAGTGGCCGCGCCTCGGCTGGGCATTCCATCATGGAAATGCCGCGTTATGGCGCGCCTGAATCGGCCTGGGAAACGGAGGCGACAGTCTCCGGTGGTTTTGAATTGCTCCGGCAATGGCGAGGAGGTGCGGCATGAGCATGCTGATCTCTCAGGTGAAGAAAAAGCGGACTTGGAAGCTTCGCTTAGCAAGTTGGGCTGAGCGCTGCTTGCAAAGTACGGAGCATTTGGCGGCTTCTGTGAGTCAGATGTTCTGGAAACCTGCCGCTGTGCAGCCAATGACTAGCCCCAAGACTCTCGTTCATTTTATTGCATCTCCCGGCGGAGGCGGAGCGGAGGCGATGTTGGTCAATTTGGTGTCTGCCATGGATCGCCGAAGATGGCGGACCGTGGTGATCGTGATGGACGGTCGGCCATGGCCGGAGGCGATGGCCAAACTGCAGGCTGCTGGGGCGGAAGTTCATGATCTGGAGGCCTCCGTATTTCTTCGATTGGATACCCTTAAACGGCTGACAAAACTGCTGAAAGAGATCAAGCCAGATGTGATGCAGACATGGATGCACCACGCCGACTTTGTCGGTGGCTGGTGTGCGCGATTTGCCGGGATCAAGCATCTAGTTTGGGGCGTCCATTGCCGGGAGATCCATCGCAATCCTGGGGACTCGAATTTGAAGATGGCGGTGTTTCGTAAATTGATCGGGGCTAGCTCTTGGGTGCTGCCTTCCAAGATCATTTCCTGTTCCGAGGTGGCCATCAAAGATCATGCCGCTTTGGGCTATCAAACAGCGGCAATGACTTGGGTGCCTAACGGGATCGAAACCGGGCGGTTTATTCCGAACACCAAAGCACGAGAGGCCACGCGCAAGGAATTGCGTGTGCCATCGGGAGATCCTCTAGTGGGATACATCGGGCGCTTTCATGAAATGAAAAATCTGTCCACTTGGCTTAGGGCGGCAGCGATGCTGCAGGCTCGGAAGCCGGAGACTCATTTTTGGCTCTGTGGCGGTGACGAGTGGGAGTTGGATGACTGCTCACGTGCGGCTTTGTCAGTGATGCCACATCGTAATCAAGTGCATTTCACGCCGTTTCGTCCAGATCCTCAGCAGGTGTATCCCGCCTTGGATGTTTTCTCTCTTTCCTCCCGCACAGAGGCATGTCCGATGACCGTGATGGAGGCTCTTTCATGTGGCGTGCCTTGTGTGACGACGGATGTAGGTGACTGTGCGCTCCTGCTGGACGGTGTGGGCAAAGTGGTGCCTGTGCGGGATGCGGAGGCGCTGGAGAAAGCCTGGGAAGAGACCCTGGCAAATCCACCCAAGGCTGATCTGCTACGCCGACATGCGGTGGAACGCTTTGACATTGCCGTGGCCGCACGTGGTTATGAAAAGGTCTATGAGGAGGTGCTGAAGGTATGATCCGCAGCAGTCTCTTTTTATTTCTCATGGTGGCTGCGGTGCATGCCGAGCTAAAAGTCTCTCTGGTGGATGCCATGACACGGGTGTCACGTCTGGAGGATGTACAGCCTGCGAAGGCAACCGCCCTGCAGGCAGCACGGGGGGAATGGGAATCCTTGCAGATCGTGGTGAATGGTCCGCCCGAGGAGATCAAGAAAGTGACTCTGGAGACGACTTCTTTGACCGGAGTCGAGGATCAAACGATACCTGCCCCTAACCTTTTTAGAGAACACTTTGTGGGTGTATCAAAATCCACGCCGATGTCTCCTTTGCCTCCAGGGGAATACCCAGATGCGTTGGTGCCGCAAAGTTTTGCTTGGCAGGAATTGCCTAACGAAAAGTCGGTTAATCAACCCTTTTGGGTGGATGTTTTTGTGCCGTACACAACGAAACCTGGCGTGTATGAAGGTGAGATTCGCGTGCTGGGTCCAGAACGTTTGTTCTTAGCCACGCGGAAATATACGCTGACGGTTTTGCCTTTTGATCTGCCCGTGGTGCCACGTTTGCGCACGTCCTTTATGACGGTGTGGCGGAGGATCGCTGAGGTGCACGGATTTGATCGTCAAAAAGAACCGCCATCACCAGAGTTAATGGTGCTGCTGAATGAGTATTATGACATGCTGGCAGCTCATCGTTTGAGCATTGATCAGACTTACCCAACGTATCCCAATGGAAAGACGGGCAAGCTAGATGAAAAGGCGGTGGAGCTGGGCATGAGAAAGCAACTGCTGCATCGGCATGTGAGCACGCTGGGCCTGCCGATCTGGCCTGAATGGCCATTCAAAGATCCTCTGGAGAAAGATCGTGTGGCTGCCATGAACTATGTGGCGACTTGGGCGAAGCTGCTGAAAAAAGTACACGGAGAGTCGCGTGGCTATGTGATCATGGGCGCACTGGATGAACCGAATGATAAAGATGGTTATGCTCTGGTGCGGCGCTGGGGTGACTTTTTTAATGAAGTGGAAGCCACGCATGCAGTTAAGCTGCCTCTGCTGGTGACCGAACAGCCGGCACCCGATAGCTGGTGGTGGGGGCGTCTGGATGGCTATGTGGACATTTGGGTGCCTCACTTTTCCCAAGTCTGGCAGGACATGGAGTCGCCTAACGGAAAGCGTGACATCGCCAGGCGTCTGGCAGCGGGGGATGAGGTGTGGTGCTATGCTGCGCTGGCCCAGATTCCTGATGAGTGGGAGGAAGCTCATGGAAAACCTCAGCAGCTAAAGGAATCCAATCCTCCCGTGTGGTGTCTGGATTATCCGGCGATGAATCATCGGGTGCTGGCTTGGCTGCTGCCTAGACATGGACTCACCGGGATCTCGTATTGGGACACGTTGTTCGCCAGTCCTGGGGTGGATGTCTGGACAGATGCAGGTTCGTTTCAGCACCCTAACGGGAAGGTTTATAATGGCGATGGAAGCTTCATTTACCCTGCCACGCAGAAACGCCAAGGAGCGAATATGCCGATCGCGAGCATCCGCCTGAAATGGCTTCGAGAGATGGCGGAAGATTACGATTACTTGATGTTAGCGAAGGACCTTGGCTTGGAGAAGGAAGCTTTGGAACTGGCAGGAACCTTTGCCCGTGGCTTTGGCGACTGGGAAGATGACATGTCGAAGCTGTATGAAGCGCGACGTCAATTAGCGGCTCTTATCGTAGCGAAAGGAGGTTCCCAATGACCTTGGAGATCATTCGTGACGAAGTGGGCTTTGCGGCCCTGGAGCCCTGGTGGGATGTTCTGCTGGAGCAGAGTGCAACGCGCACGCCTTTTCTGCGCTGGGACTGGGTGCGCCTCTGGTGGGCCGAATTTCACACCGACTTTACACTGGCCATTGCCGTGCTCAGAGACGCAGAGTCCAGACCTTTAGCCATTGCTCCTTTGATGATCGGTCAGGAAAATGACGGTATGCGCAAGCATTTGCGCCACCTTGGTTTTTTAGCCGGATTAGGGGAGGCCAAAGGGGAGCGTATGGACTTTTTGGTGCCCGTTGGGCGTGAGCTTGAGTTGACGCCACTGCTGTGTCAGGCCTTCCAAAGATTGGAAGGAGAATGGGAAGCTATTCGGCTGAACAAAGTCCCTGAAGAGTCTCCTAATTATTCCCTCATCGTTAAGGCATTATCAGAGCGTTACATGGCCGTTGGCGTTGTGACACGGACGGAGTGCTTATGCATGCGGTTGCAGGCTACCTGGTCTGATTTTGAAGCTAAGATGGAGGGCAAACGTCGCCGTGAAATCAGGCGGCGCGCTGAACTGCTCAGGAAAGATCATGCAGCCATTGAGACCATGGTTACGGCTAAGGATGTTGAGTCGCGAATGGACGAATTTGCCGTCCTTCATACCCAACATTATCCCGAAGGTGTGAGTTCATTCATCACCCCACGTTCCTGGCGTTTTCATCGCCGTTTGGCGGTGAAGTGGATTGCTGAGGGGCGTGCGATTCTGCCGTTCATCGGTGTGGAAACGGAAATGGCGGGAGGGATCTATGGATTCATCGCAGGCGCAGAATTTTTATTCTA
>JAOZVT010000483.1 GCA_025869455.1 Prosthecobacter sp. | reverse complement strand
TCCAGCCCCATCGTCGGAAACCTCCACCGCGAAGACGAATGGATGGACCTCGCCTCCATGGAGCTCTACCATCAAATTTGTGAGCGGTTTATTTTGGAGAAGTTGGGTGTGGGGTGAGTTTGTCGGCCTCTTTATTTAACGCCTCCAGGCGATGCATCATCTCCGATAGCTCTGCAGCTGAGATGCCCTCTCTCTGGTGCCGTGATAAGGGGTGATCTGTCTGCTCAAGTTCAACTAGAGGCCGTTGTCCGTCATCTCGAAGATGAATCATACTTTTAAGGTGCAAAGTCTCTGGATAGACGGGAATTGTGGTGCACAGCCAGCCAAAAAAGGGACCGATATGTGATCTCTTAGCAACCTCATATTGGTCCTGCCAAATGAAGAAATTTGATTCACTTAGCGAGACCCAAACACCCCATGAGTAAGTCTCAGATGATCCTAAAATGGGAAGGTCCAGACAACAGCGGACAAAAAAGAACTTATCTGCAATCACACACGAGTCTGATGTGAGAAAGATATCGCTTTCCCGCTTCTCAATGGGAACATCCCAATAGAGCGCTGGGCTATCTGCTCCCCAGGAGGGAAAGTCATCGTGTTCACGATCACAGACGGGACAACGGTATTTCATGGTCAATTTCCTACCTGGGTTGAGACGTTCGTTCATTGAGATCGGCTGCCATAAAAGGTTCCGCCAGATGCACCCAAGGATGGATGACGCCATAGTCGGCGATCCCTTTTCCAAACTCGGTGCTCATATAGCTGGAGCGCGGGATCATGCCGACCCGGCCCAGATCCAGGCGATCCGCATCCCAGCAGGTGCTGATGGTGGGATCCTCATGATGTCGGGCATCCGTATGCCATACGCAGGCATGGTGAAGCAGGGCGAAATCTTGGTCGGAGACGTCGAACAGTTTGCCTCGCAGGGTGGCGGCATACGCAGCTCCCCGTTTTCCATGTTCGGGATCCCATCCATCATCCAGCCTCTTGCAGTCGTGAAAGATGGCGAAGAGTCTAACGACGTGAACCTTAGCCCCTGTTCGTGTGGCCAGAATCAGCGCATTTCTCTCCACACGTTTCCAATGGTCTGGCCCATGAACGGAATAGATGTCATGTGGCGGGCAGGCTTCGATGACATGAGACCACAAACG
>JAOZVT010000482.1 GCA_025869455.1 Prosthecobacter sp. | reverse complement strand
TTTGGGCAACATGAACATGTTGATATCCTTCCTGTTCTTTATGGGGATCATGTATTGGATGACCGTAAAGACACACAATATATTTGTGAATCCTATACTGGCGTGCCTTGGATACAATTTATATGATGTTAAATATGAAAAAGGCGGCATTGAGTGTGAGGATTTCTTTCTGGTGAAGGGAACACGCTTGAAGCCACTAGACAGGGTACGAATCACCTGTCTCTCTGAGCAACTCTTTCTGGTAAGCGAAATCAACCCAGATGTCTAAATGAGCACACTTAAAGCCAAATTCACCGCTGTTAAAAAAATCGACTGGAATCAAGCCACCGTGTCGTTATACGTGGCCCAGCGAAAGCTGGTCAACCGGGAGGCGCGCTATGAACTACTCGAGGTAGATATCGATAAGCCACTAGGCAAAAAGCTTCGCGGAATCTCGAATGACCGGATCACGAAAAGCAATGCTGTCAGGGAATATGATTATAATACGGCAGATCTCGAAAGTGACGTTTTGGCCGTTGAGACAGCAGAAACCGATTTGCAGCAACTATTGGATGACATTGAATCCGCCAACGACATCAAAAAGGCTACGGATTATCAGAGCTTGCTGGGTTCATGGATCTACATAGCGAGACTGGAAGTAGCAGGCTCTCCAATTCTTTATAGTGTCAGAAAGACTTCCACAACATGGAACGCGAAGAAGGTGACACAAATCATTAATGCCATTTTCCAAAACAATATGCTTATTAATCTGGATCAAAAAGATGTGTTTAAAATAGAGTCGAAAATCGACTTTTTTTCGTTTGATGGCACCTTGTTTATAACTGACAAAAAATGCTTCGAGACCGCTTTGAACTTTCGTTCAGGCATGATCAAAAACCGCGAGGCAGTCATCAAGGAGTTCGAAACGTTGGGCCTTTTTGAAGATGCTGCTATTGTTGGTACACTTGTTGGAAATAATGTGACTAGACTCCGCAAACTTTCGCAGGTCCAAAAATCCGGGTATTTTCGTGAACCCACATTTAGAGAGTCGCTTCATAAAGTTAATAAGAAGGAAAAATGGGGTTTAAACTATAACGCAACTAAATGCTTAATCGCATGCGAGGAATCAATTGAGAATATCTTGAGGTTTTTGAATAACGACCGCCTTAAC
>JAOZVT010000481.1 GCA_025869455.1 Prosthecobacter sp. | reverse complement strand
CAGCATTACAACAAGCAAAACCCAAACAAGAGGCATAACAGCACCCTCCGGCGATGTAGCCGACACTAGGTAATTTGATTGGATTAGTTAGTTACTGGTCGGTAAAGCAAGTAGCTGCAACTGAGCTACCTACTGGTGCCTTTAGGTAGATTTCCCACAAATAACGCCCGAGAAGATCCGGGCCATTGACAGGCATAACCTGACCCAAGGACATTCGCGCTGGCTCACCCTGCGCATCGCCAAATCGGCTCAGTACGCACTCAGTATGCCAACCCAACTCCATTGAATATTCCTTGTTCGTGTCAAAGGAGGTGATACCACCACCAGAGGGGCTCAGAGTCATCTTCCGATCCTTCCCTACAGTCAGCCAAAATCCATTCTGGCAAGAAAGAGGGCGTCCATTTGCGTCAAGGGCAAAGAGATTGTTCGGGGAACAAGCCCCCCATAGGCTGGCTACCCCCTTTATCTGCAGATACTCACCAACCTCTGTCCGGCCGGTGGAAGTGAGCTTGCCAGCTCTCATTTCCCCACCCGTGTAAACGCCTTTATCCCCGACAGAGCGGACCCAAGCAGAGTCGCCCATGTACCAACCGCCGGCCCACTTTTCGTTGTACCAACCCGAGTCACCTTTAGTTCGGAACCAACCACCGGTGGTTGTTTCGCCGGCGGTGTTGGTGGTGTTCGCATTTACTACGTCAGCATTTACTGTGGAAGCGTTGAGGTTTGTGGTGTTGGTATTTCGAACAGCATTTAAATCATTACCGTTCACGTTGATCGACGTGTTCATCGTGTTCACCTCCGGGTGTCCCGGAACGGCGTTACGATAGAGGTAGTCATTCGTGATCGTTCCGTCCTGAAGAAACAGCGCGCTCGCGGTATGGCCTACCCCAGGGCTGACTCCAAAGTTGCTTAGAGGGATCTGCCACCCCCCACGGACACCTTGAACGATCCCGGTGTTGTTGGCCGGAACGAATCCGCCTGTGCCGCCAAGATATTCGGCAATCTCACGCGTACCGATTTCATCAATCACTTCACCGCCTGTGGTAATCACAATCGATTCAAGCTGGTTGGCTGCAGGCCGGCGAGCCAGGACAACCATGCTTTGACCGAAGGCATTGGTATCACCGAAGCCGGCCGGTAAGTAATTGGTG
>JAOZVT010000480.1 GCA_025869455.1 Prosthecobacter sp. | reverse complement strand
CATGTCATGACGATCCACAAATCAAAGGGCAAGCAGTTTGATGCGGTGATCTTGGTTCGAGAAAGTATCAGGCAAGGCGCCAGAGAGTTTCGCTCCTCCTTGGTCTGGCGGGGTGATACACCACCATACGACCGCAGCCGGAAAATCCTTCGCGTTGGGGTTACCCGTGCACGGCTTTACGTTCTGATGCTGGAACCGGCATTTCCAGCATGTCCTATTATGTCCGGCTTCAGATTGTGAAGATGCATGGTCTGACCAGAGCACCTATCCCTTCGTTTTCCCTAGTTGGCGCTTACGGCTATGCTCTGTCACCTCTCCGAGGTCTCGAACACTTCAGCGTGGTTCATTAGGACGGATATCTCAAAAACCTTGGGTAGGGGTATCCCAAGACATATAAATGAGGATGAAACGCCACGATGGAAGGCATCAAAAAAGATAACCACTATGTACCTCAGGCCTATCTTAGGCAGTGGGCAACCAATGGAAAAATCCTCACATACAGACTCCTAGTGCCGCATGAGAAATGCGAACATTGGAAGCCTCATTCCTCCAAAAGTATTGCTAAACACCAGCACCTTTATACCTATTTCTCGGGCTCCAAAGACAGCGATGAGATTGAGCAATGGCTTGATCGTGATTTTGAGCAGCCTGCGTCGGTGTCGATAGCAAAGGTAGTTAATGAGACAAAATTGAGCGTCGAGGATTGGAGCAATTTGGTCCGCTTCGCCGTAGCACAATCGATCAGGACGCCTACAGGCATGCAGAGCTTTATGAGGCGCCAGAACGAAACACTTGAGGCTCTTTTGTCTGAATCGATGGAGGGGTCGCTTGCCAAAGTTGAAGCAGCTTTGGCATCTGGTATCAAACTTGAGCCCGCGCCAACTGTGGACCCGTTTAGCAAATTGCCCCTCAAGCTCCATCGCGTAAAAAATGAGGATGGCTCAGAAGGTATCCAAGCATTAGTACTGAATGGGCGGAAGTTTTGGATTTGGCAGCTCGAACACATACTCAAAAACACAATACATCGTATGCCATCTCATCGATGGACCATCCTGCATGCCCCACCTGGAGTCACGTGGCCAACCACTGATAATCCGTTCACAAGGCTGGGAGTATCAGCAAGTGGGGGGCTGAGCCTCGAAGGCGGCTGGG
>JAOZVT010000479.1 GCA_025869455.1 Prosthecobacter sp. | reverse complement strand
TGGTCCTGTCGTTGCAAACGTAGTAAAGCTGATCCGGAACGGTGCTCAATCATGGCTCCGAACCGGATGTTTTGCGATGTTCATAACGACGGATTACGCCCCTGTCGCTTTAACCTCATCCCTCAATGCGCGGCGTAATATTTTACCCACATTGGTTTTGGGCAGCTCATCATAAAATTGAACAAGCTTGGGCACTTTATACGCGGTCAAATGATCACGACAATGGGCGATAACCTGCTCTTCAGTCAAAGAGGGATCACGTTTCACAATGCATGCCTTGACGCGTTCCGTACCGTCTTCAGCCAGGGATCCTACCACGCCCACTTCAAGCACGCCCGGCATCATGCCAATAACCTGCTCTACCTCATTGGGATATACGTTGAAGCCCGACACAAGAATCATATCTTTTTTACGGTCAACCAGATAAACATAGCCTTCATCATCAACTTGCGCGATGTCTCCGGTTTTCAGGAAGCCGTCTTCTGTGAACACCATGGCCGTCTCGTCCGGGCGTTGCCAGTATCCTGCCATGACCTGTGGGCCCTTGACGCACAGCTCACCTGATTGCCGAACGCCCACTTCCTGGCCGTTTTCATCCCTGAGAGAGATATCTGTAGACGGCAGTGGCAAGCCAATACTGCCATTGTATTTTTCAAGATACATGGGATTGATGGTTACCGCAGGGCAGGTTTCAGTCAAACCATAAGCTTCAAGTACGCGTGTTTTGGTTTTTTCACGCCATTTCAGCGCTACGCTTTTTTGCAGTGCCATACCGCCTGACAAGGCCAGCTTCAACTTTGAAAAATCAATTTCGTTAAATTTGGGATTGTTTAACAAGGCGTTAAACAGCGTGTTTACACCCGTTATAGCAGTGAAACCCGTGTTTTTGATTTGATTGATGAATGTAGGCATATCGCGCGGATTGGTGATCAGAATATTTTTGGCGCCTGCCTTGAGAAAAGTCAGACAATTGGCTGTCAGTGAAAACACATGATACAGCGGCAATGCCGTGATAATGATGTCTTGCTCACCGATGCCAAGGGGTAAAATCCAGTAATAGGCTTGTAACACGTTAGCGACCATATTGCCGTGTTTGAGGACTGCGCCTTTGGATACACCGGTTGTGCCGCCTGTATATTGCAGGAAGGCAAT
>JAOZVT010000478.1 GCA_025869455.1 Prosthecobacter sp. | reverse complement strand
CCCTGACCTTAAAGCGTAGCGTCTGCGCAGCGGGTCACAAAGCCATGTTCAGCACCGAATGGGGCGGCCTGCCTGATGAAGAGTTTCTAGGCAAACTTTCCCCAGCCCTCATTGGCCTGCGAGATCGCCTTTATAGCGAGGCTCACACTTCCGATGTCAAAGCTGGCAGTCTCTGTGCCGAGTGGGCAGCCAAGCTCGGCCTAACCGAAGGCATTGCCATTTCTGTGGGGGCCTTTGATGCTCATATGGGAGCGGTGGGTGCAGGCGTCAAAGAAGGCACTTTGGTCAAGATCCTGGGCACCAGCACCTGTGATCTCATGATCACCCCGACCACAAAACCACTCGCGGATATCCCAGGCGTTTGCGGCATCGTCAATGGCTCCGTCCTTCCCGGCTACTACGGCATTGAGGCTGGACAGAGTGCCGTGGGCGATCTCTTCCTCTGGCTGGTCAATCACATCGTTCCAGAAAGTTATGGCAGCAGTGTGGGAGAAAAATTCGTCGCCATGGAAAAAGCCATGTCCAGTCAAAAGCCGGGTGCCACGGGCCTAATGGCGCTGGATTGGAACAATGGAAACCGCACCGTCCTGGTGGATGTGCGCCTGACAGGCCTCTTGTTAGGCCAGACCCTGCATACCGAAGCACACGAAATCTATCGTGCCTACATTGAAGCCACTGCCTTTGGTGCCCTCACCATCATCAAGCGGGTGGAAGAATATGGCGTGGAAGTGCGCGAGATCGTCAATACCGGCGGCCTTTCCATCAAAAATGCCACCCTCATGCAATGTTACGCCGACATCATCGGCAAACCCATGAAAGTCAGCCAAAGCGAGCAAACCTGCGCTCTGGGAGCTGCCATCTTTGGAGCCGCCGCCGCAGGCATTGCAGATATTGGCAGTCTCCAAGCCAAGGTCACCGCCACCCGTGAGCGTGTGTATTACCCGATCCCAGAAAACCAGGCGGTTTATGCCGAATTGTATGCCCTTTATCACACGCTGCATGATGCCTTCGGCACCACCGAATGGAGCGGCAATCTGGCCCACGTGATGAAAAAGCTCCTGGAAATTCGCGCTCGCCAGAGCTGAAAAGGATGCAGGATTCAGACTTCTTGCACGACCTGTGCATCTTTTTCGAAAGACTAGTTTTTTTCAGACGGGGGGCTAACCCATGACAGACGGGGTTTGACAGCGCTTAGCAACCGCTGACAATCCCCGTGATGGAGGAAACGCCAGAAATCCCCGAAGATGCAAAGAAAGATAAGGGCTTGTGGGAAAAAACCCGCAAGAGCCTGATCGAACGCTTGAACAACTGGGAAGACCAGCGCACGTGGAACGAGTTCTACCAGACTTACTGGCGCTTGATCTACAGCGTCGCGACCAAAGCAGGTCTGACCCGTGAGGAAGCCTTCGACGTTATTCAAGAAACCATCATCGCCATCGCCCGGCAGGTCCAGAAAGGGCAGTATGATCCCCGTGCTGGCTCCTTCAAGGCTTGGCTGCTGCAAATGACCCGCTGGCGCGTTCTAGATGTCTTCCGGGCCCGCAAACGTCAGCCATCCCTGGCTGATCAAGGAAATGCAGACAGCGAAGAAACCAGCAATCTGGCTCTGGATCGCCTTTCCAACGACAAAGACAACCTCCTGGAAAACATCTGGGACAAGGAGTGGCGTGACAACATCACCGCCGCCGCCCTGGAGCGCGTGAAGGCCAAAGTCTCCCCGCGTCAGTTCCAGATTTTTGACTGCTATGTCATGAAAGGCTGGGGCGTCAAAAAAACCAGCGAGGCTCTCGGCATCAATGCCGCTCAAGTTTATCTAGCCAAACACCGCGTCGGAGCGTTAGTGAAGAAAGAAGTTCAGGCGCTGGAGCACACCATGCTCTGACCCATTCTAAAAGCCAGTCCCTTGCACCTCGCTGGCATGAATGGCGCTTCACTTTGATTCACCACCATGTCCCCCGACCAGCCAGACAGAATCATCATTGATGAAATCTTGCCGCCCAAGCCTAAGGGCAGTGCGGCAGATAAACTCGGTGGCTCGGGGCCAGAGTCAGAAATCGCCCGCTTCCTGGCCAAGTGGTTGGACAACTGGCTGCGCATCCCCGGCACCGATTTCAAAATCGGCCTGGATCCCCTGCTCGCGCTTTTCCCTGGCGTCGGCAGCGCTGTCGCCTCTGGCGGTGGCCTCATCATTCTTGTCGAGGCACTGCGCATCGGCATCAGCCTGCCCGTGCTCATTCGCATGGGGGGAAATATGCTGGTCAATACCCTCTTCGATTTTCTCCCCGTCGGCGGCCCCATCGTCAGCGCCTTCTTCAAATCGAATGTGAGGAACCTTCGCCTCCTCCAAGATTGGCAGGCTGGCAAAGAACATCACGTCCGCCGCAGCACCACCCGGATGTTTGTCCTCCTGGGCGTGTTCATCACCTTCCTTTTCGCCATGCTCATCGGCCTCTTTGCCTTCTATGTCTGGCTGCTCCAGGCCACGGGCTTGGTGAAATGACATCCGCTATAAACCGCCGGACCCGAAAGTACGACGTTCTCTACTTCACATGGATCAGCATCCATTCGGCTACGGTCGCATAGATCGGAAAATCTGTGATCAGCACATTGTCATGATCCGCCTCAGGGATTTCGACCCACTTTTTTCCAATCGTCTCCGGTAGCGCTTCGAATAGTCGCTTGCCAGATGCCATCGGCACCACGTGATCCTTTGTTCCATGGGCAATCAAGGTCGGGATCTGCAAACGGGCCGCGTATTCATGAGGTTGGATCGCATGAATGGACTGCCCTGTTTGGGCTTCATAAACCCAGCCAGCTCCCGCCGCCCAGAGTCCCCCAAAAAACGAACCCGCTAGGCGCGATGCTTGGAAATCCACCACCGCATCAAAGGCATCAAAACTTGAGATGATGCACAGCGCTTTCCAGGGAGCCTGTGGCTGCCCAGTCGCATGCATGGCCACGGATCCTCCCATGGAGATTCCCAGGAGTCCCACAGGCTGCGGATCAAAGTGAAACTTCTCCGCCGACTCACTCAGCAGCCGCGCAGGCAGATCAGCCTCCCGCACACCATAGTAGGCCAGTCCAGCCGGATGATCCCCATGCGCTGGCATATCCGCCAGCAAACACCGAAAGCCCGCCGCACACAGCCGCTCGGCAATCAGCAAGTAATCCTCCTTACGTCCCTTCCGACCATGCACCAGGACCAGCGTGCCAATGACTTTCCCGGCTGGTGCTAAAAGCAAACCGCGTTCCTCCAATTGCTTCCGAACCGTCACACCACGCACGCCCAGCTTCCCTGACGACTCAGGCACACACATCAAACAAGGCGTCCCGTCCTTCAGCGTGTATTTTTCCACAACAACTCCGTGCGCCGCAGGGTCAGCCAAAAACTCCAAGTGATAATCCTGCAAAGGCCGCCGCGTGGGACTGGCGATCTCACGCCCCGTCCACCAGGTCAGCCCCGCCGCAGCGAGAAGCACCAGGAGAATCAAGAAGTAAAACACGCGACGGATAAGACGAAAACTCACAGTCTCCAAATGATCGTGATCCACCTAACTTTCCAGACAATCCTGAGGATAGCGGAAATTTTATCGCGGCCGCTACCCCAGGCAGATCACGCCTAACCAGTCTTGAAGGTGTCCCCTTCCCCACTACTGAATACTCACCTTTGTGCCGACTAACGAAGCGCGCTGGATCAAGGTATTGAACATTCTCTTAGACTTGGTTGGCCCTTTAAACATCGTGCCATCATGAGTTATCTCGAAGCCATAGGCTTGCTGACGTGGCACAGCGATGGCCGTAGCCGTGTAAGTATGAGTATCCGCCATGGAACGGTCATAACCTGAGGCAACAAGCTTGCTACCAGGAAGGAGGCGATCATTAACGATATTGGAGCGGATGATATCATTCACCAGCACAGAAGCTTGATCCTCACTCAGTTGGTAGGCATACCCATTCTTGATGGTGGAGTGAGTGCCGGAGCATGAAACAAAAAGAACCGACAAGGCAAGCAGAAGGATTAAGCGCATCACGCATCCTAGCAGGCCTGTTCAGACATTCAAGCGAACGACGATAACACCAGGATAACAGACAAGGATCAATTTGAAGCGTTAGACAATTCAAATTTGGCATACTCCCATTTTGTCTGATACCAGAGCCGGAAGGACTCGTCAGTTAATAGAGGTTCCTCTTTTTTAAATCTGAATACTGAACGAGCTAAATGACTCGTCTCAATGTTCAAGGCCAAGTCAAGGACACGCCGGGATTCCATAGGACCTAACTGGCGATGGATTCGATCCAAGGTTTCTACAAACTCTTGATTTTCAAAGGTATCGATCACTCGGCTACCGTTTCCAAGCATGCACATGAACTGAGTCCCACCACCATGGGTGAATGCCCAATCATGCTCATGGGGTGCTACAAGTTCTTTCACCGTCACGGACTTAGAAAAAGGCGTTTCTGTTTGGTAATCACGGACCCTTATCCCTTCGATTTCCCAACAGAATCTCTCCTTTCCACATTGCATGCAGCAAGATGACCAAGAGAGGGTGTTAAACCAGGGGCACAAAGATAGGAGTAGAAAGAGCGAGCAGAAAAGAGCAGCTCCCCAAATACAGCCCTTTTTTGCGCTCATTCGCCGAGGTGAATGAGCTTGGACCTTTTGGGGAACAACATTTTCCATCGCATCCATACGGATACCTTAGGGAGTCTGGAGTGCCTATGGAAAGCTTAAAATGGCACAAGCTATCCCTCACCCACATCTCTTCAGACGTAGGTTTGATATGATCACACCTTCCCCACCCGCTCAAGCCAGCGCAGCCAGGGCCTTATCGTAAGTCTTCAGGGTGTCTTGAAAGTGACTGACAGACATGTTCAGGTCTTTGGCTAAACCATCCTTGAGGCCATAGACCCAGCCATGCACGGTGACATCCTGGCCACGCTCCCAGGCGTCGCGCATGATGGTGGTTTGGCAGACATTCACGACTTGTTCGATCGCGTTCACTTCACACAACAAGTCCACGGCAGCCGTTTCGTCGGTGATATGCGCCATCCGCTCGGCGTTTTTCTCATGGATGTCATGCAAATGGCGTAACCAATTATCACTCAAACCGACACGCGCACGCTGGTATGCAGCACGCACGCCGCTGCAACCGTAGTGACCACAGACGATGACGTGGCGGACCTTGAGAATATCCACCGCGAACTGAAGAACGGAGAGGCAGTTCAAATCGGTGTGAACGACCAGATTGGCAATGTTACGATGCACAAACAACTCCCCTGGCGGCAGGTCCACGATCTCATTGGCCGGAACACGGCTATCTGAGCAACCAATCCAGAGATATTCAGGAGTCTGCTGTTGAGACAGTTGGTGAAAGAAATTCGGATTTTGTTGGCGAATGCGTGTGGACCAAACGCGGTTGTTTTCGAAAAGGTGTTGGAGATCAGGCATGATAAAGGGGCAGATAAAGGCGCGTCTCCTGCGTAACCTAGCTCAAAGAACCCAGCCAACGCAAAAAGCGGTCAGCAATGAGCAACTTTCGCCTCATCCTGCAAGAAAGAAATGAGATAGCAATGGCTATGCCAGGACTGAATTTGCGACTCCCGGATTTCTCTTACAGCCGGGCCCCCGCGTGCTCACGGGGACGGATCATAAGGACGAGAATGGCGGAGATCACACAAAGGCCCGCAAAGACGCCGAAGATGACATTCAATGGAATCCCTTTATCCCGCATGAATCCGAAACCCCAGTCCGCCATGCCGCCAAACATCATGCTGACGAAGTTCATGATGCCATACCCCGTGGCACGCAATTCCGGCCGGGCGACCTGTGAGAGAATGGGCATATTATTGCCATCAAAAAAGCCCCAGCCCACCCCAAAGAGAATGAGGGCCATGACGGCTAAGGCGAAGGAACCCAAGGCTGGAGCATTGCCCACCCCGAAGAGCGCGGGGATGATGCAGAACATGCCCAAGGCGCTCACGTAAATGCGTCCACGCGGATTTTTGCGCATCCAGCGGTCGGCTAACCAACCACCGCCAATCGCTGAAACAATCGCAGCACCTTGCCAGTAGAGGGTGGCGGAGACCCCGGCTTTGCCCTGGCTGATGTCGAACTCTTGCTGCAAAATAGCTGGACCCCAGTCACGCACCACCCAGGCAGCAATGGCAGGCAGTGTGAAGTAAAGGACCAGGAGGATGTATGAGGGATTTGTAAACAGCTCGTTGAGAGCCGTGAAAACGGAAGGCTTTTCCACTGGAGGTGCGGCCATTTCTGCGGCGCTGCGCGGGGCATCTTTAAGCAGAAACAAAAGCGGCACCGCATACAGAATGCCCACGGCCCCGGTGATATTAAAAGCACCACGCCAGCCAAAGTCCGGCATGTCTGCCATGAATCCGGCAAAGCCGCCTACCATGACCCCACAGTAGATACCGATCTGATGCACGCCGACAGCACGCGAGCGGGTGTGGCCTGTGTGAAAGTCTGCGATGAGGGCCAGAGCTGCCGGTATGTAAAAGGCCTCGCTGATGCCCATGGCCGTGCGTGCCCAGTAAAGCTGCTCTCCATTCACCACATGCCCCGTGAGATACGTGATGAGCGACCAAACAAAAAGACTGCCACAGATGGTTAGCTTGCGACTGTATCGGTCTGCCAGATAACCTCCAATGGGACTGAAAATCGCATACACCCATTTGAAGGAAGCGAGCATGTGCCCCCAATTTGCCTCACTGCCGATGTCTGGAATGTCCAACATGATGGAGACCTTCATGGAGGCAATCATCTGCCGATCCAGGTAGTTCAACAGCGCGACCGGAAACAGCAGGCCTACGATCAACCAAGCGGTGCGTGAAACGGAATTGGTGCCGGCCTCCGCCGGTGGGGACATATTCATAGGGTTGGGAAGATAGCCATTAATCACAGTCAACCCGCCGGGCAAAGCCCAAAGGGATGCCAATGCTTGACCTGTGACTGTAACTTCTTGCCCACCGATGCCGACCAAGGCGAGAACAAAGTACCGGTCTTTTCTGAGAACCAGTGAAGGAAAAGGTTTCCTGGAAACGCTTACATCGGGTTATCACCAAGTTTGCATGAATGCCGCCACCACCAGTCCCCAGGAATCTGCTGTCTATCGCAAGGTCACCTGGAGACTGATCCCTCTGCTCTTTTTGTGTTACATCCTGGCCTACATTGATCGAGTCAATGTGGGCTTTGCGAAGCTGTCTTTGCAGGCTGAGCCGTGGTTTAGTGATGCTGTGTTTGCGACCGGAGCGGGCATCTTTTTCCTGGGTTATTTCTTCTTTGAGGTTCCAGGAAACATCATCCTGCATCGGGTAGGCGCACGCCTCTGGATTGCGCGTATCATGATTGGTTGGGGATTGATGTCAGGGCTGATGGCGGTGAGTTACAGTGCCACCTCGTTTTACACGCTACGCTTCCTGTTAGGCGTTGCAGAGGCGGGGTTCTTTCCCGGTATCATTCTTTATTTGACCTACTGGTATCCGCGTAAACTGCGTGCACGCATGGTGGCGCTCTTCATGACCGCCATCGCCATGTCGGGTGTCATCGGCAGCCCACTGTCAGGTTGGCTATTAAAAACCACGGAAGGCTGGCATGGACTGGCCGCTTGGCAGTGGTTATTCATTTTGGAGGCCATTCCCACCCTTTTGTTAGGCCTCGCCATTCCCTTCCTTTTAGCTGACCGTCCTTCACGGGCCAAGTGGTTGACGAAAGCTGAGCAGGCCCTTCTGGAAAGCAATCTCCAGGCCGATGAGGAAACCAAAGCCGCCGAGGGGCATCGGGCACACTCCGCGCTGGATGCCTTTAACTCGGGCAAGGTGTGGCTATGCTGCGCCATTTATTTTGGAGCCATCATGGGACTGTACGGCACCTCATTCTGGCTGCCGCAGATTGTGAAGGATAAGCTGACGCAAGATGATTGGCTGGTCGGTTTATACACCGCCATTCCCTGGGCCTGTGCCGCCGTGGGCATGGTGATCGTAGGCCGACACAGTGACCAAACAGGCGAACGCCGCTGGCATGTGGGCCTTTCGGCCTTGGGGGCCGCCGTCGCTTTTGGTCTGAGTGCGATCCCGGGCCTGCCACCGCTGCTGGTGTTGGCTTTCCTCTCCATCGCCATCACCGGAGTCATGTGTACCATCTCGTGCTTTTGGGCTTTGCCGACCGCTATCCTATCAGGCACAGCCGCTGCGGCAGGCATCGCCTGGATCAATTCAGTCGGCAATCTAGCGGGCTATCTCAGCCCTGAAATGATCAACTGGCTGAAGACACGTTATGATCTGAGCGCAGCTTTGTATGGTGTGGCCACGGCTTTAGCCATTGCCGGATTGTTAGTCATCTTGGGCACTCGTGACCCGGTCAAAGTTCAAGCACCTAAGGCTTGATAATAAGGAGCCAAGCGGCGGGCGTGTTCATCATAGGCCGCTTCAAAAATCTCGGTGGCTTTCTCTGCTCCGACCAAGACACCCGCAGTCAATACCTTCGGCGGCTGTCCGGCCTGCGTCAGTCGCTGCGCCACCTCGGCCTTAACGGCATTGACGATGAGACAACCGCCCACAGTACTGCCTGGAGCCACGGGTGTCTCCAGTCCCTCAATTTTCACCATCGCATCGCCAATGGGGGCTCCGGTATCCAGCATGATGTCGGCAAAATCTTGCAGCTTCTTGCCCCCAGGATGACGCGTTGTACTGGCTTCGGCGTGGTCTTTTGAAATCAGCGCGACGACTTTGACGCCACGCCTTTGAAACTCCTCCGCCATTTCCACCGGAACCACATTGCATCCACTGGAAGAAACGACCAATGCACTGTCACCAGCCTTGAGATCAAAGTTCCGTAAGATGCGCGCCGCCAGTCCACTGACGTTTTCTAGAAACATGGCCTGCCGCTGTCCATTCGCGCCGACGACTAGATTATGAAACGTTAGGCTGAGTTCGACGATGGGATTAAACCCCGGAAAGGAGCCATAACGCGGCCACATTTCCTCCACCAAAATCCGACTGTGTCCTGAACCAAACACATGCACCATCTGCCCAGCCAGGATGGTCTGGGTAAACAAATCTGCGGTTTGTTGGATCGCGGGTAACTGAGCACGCACGCGGTCAATCAAGGCCGCCGAGCAATCGAGAAAAGTTTCAGCAGGAGTCATTGGCCACATCCTGAGTCAGAACGACCGCCTCCGCCTCTGAAAAGTCGTTTTGTCATTGATGTTCGAGCGGTGGATGACAAAGGATAGTTTTAAAGTAAGTGCCCAAACCTATTTCAAACAAGACCCCACCTGATTCACAAAACGTTCGATCTCCTTGTCGTTTTCGGTCAGATCACTTTCCTTGGTGGTGATGCGGATTTTAATGAACTTACCTTTGTGCACCATGAGAAAGGTATCTGAAATTCGTTTGCCTAGATAGACCACTTCCGCGCCTCCTATCTGGCGGAGGCGGTAGCGTGACCAAAGGAATTTCAGGCCCGAAGGGTGGCTTTCTTTGATGCCTTCTTGAAGTAGTTCAACGCCTTCATACTTCCCCATTTTCTCCATCTTGTGGAGCACCTCTCCTACGGATGCCATTTCAGCCTTCACCTCAGGTGAGTTGATGCCGTCTTTGAGATCTTGCTGCCCCATGTTATAGACATAAATATCCGCCTTCAGGAGTCGATCGTTTTCATAACGCAGACTGTAGCCCAGATCTTTTTCTGGATAATCTGTGCGCTCTTTGAATTCCAGGGTCCCCAAGAATGGGCTGAAGTAAAAGAGATCTGGTTTTCCAGCACGACTAATCGAAGTCAGCAAAAACAGAATCAGCGGAATGGCAAGACGGCGAGCTGTGTTCATCATGCGTCCATCTTTACCACAATTTTGAATCGAGCAAGGCCCTGCATGGTTCCTAAAAACGTTCAATTTTAAACCACTTAAAGTTCCTTGCTTCTTTGATCACTTTTTCTCGACAGGTTTGTCAGTCTCTACGTTCTTATACTATCCACCATGATCCGTCTTACCTGCGCCCTGTTTCTCATTTGCTTTTCGGCGGCCGCCCAATGGCCCCAAGATACCAGCGATCTAAAGCCTGATCCCAAGGCCACATTTGGCAGTCTAGAAAATGGTCTGCGTTACGTGATCCTCCCTAACCTGGAGCCGCCAGGACGCGCCAGCATTCGGCTGTACATGGATGCGGGTTCCCTCATGGAGGAAGATGACCAACAAGGCATGGCCCATTACCTGGAGCACATGGCTTTCAATGGCAGTCGCCATTTCCCGGGTGGCGAGATGGTGGAGTACTTCCAGCGGCTGGGCATGGGCTTCGGCGCTGATACCAATGCTCACACCTCCTTCAAGGAAACGGTGTACATGCTGGAAATGCCCAAAGTGGAGACCTCAATGCTGGATGAAGGCGTCAAACTTTTCCGCGATTACCTGGACGGCATGACTCTGGGGGAAAATGAAATTGATAAGGAGCGCGGCATCATTCTTAGCGAGAAGTTGAGCCGGGATTCCATTGATTACCGCACCATGCTGGAAGGCTACAAGTTTGCCATGCCAGACTCCCTGCTGCCGAATCGCATGCCGATCGGAACCGAAGAAGTGATCAAGACCATGCATCGCCCACGCTTTGTGGAGTTCTACAACAAGTGGTACACACCCAAACGCGCTGTGGTGGTCGTGGTCGGTGATATCAAGGATGTGGACGGCGTGAAGACCTTGATCGAGAAGAACTTTGCCAATGCGAAACCTCACGGGACCGACTCGCCTGATCCTGATCTTGGCAAGATCACCCAAGGTCGTGGACTCATCGCCAAACTGCACACGGAGATGGAAGCCAAGGCCGTGGACATTTCCATCGAACTGCTGCGCCCAGCCAAAAACAAGCCAGACACCGCAGCCACCCGTCGCGAGAAAATGGTGCGTGATCTGGCGGATGAAATGATCAACCAACGCCTCTCCAAACTGGCCAAAGCTGAAAACGCCCCTTTCATCAGTGGTGAATCCTACAGCTATGAGTACCTGGAGTTTGTTGAGGTCATCGGCATCATGGGCCAGTGCGCACCTGATCAGTGGAAAGCCGCTCTGACCTTGATGGAAACCGAAGTCCGCCGCGCCGTGGAGCATGGCTTTACTGAAGCTGAGTTTGAAGAAGCCAAGGCTTCCCTCCTGAAAAGTGTGGAACTCCGTGCTGCACAGGCTGACTCCCGCAAATCACGGGAT